>JBLRWT010000054.1:0-8747 GCA_047921095.1 Wenzhouxiangella sp.
CAGCTTGATCCGCTTGGTCAGGCGCTTGATCTTGGTTTCCGAATTGGTCGCCGAGATGTCTTCGCGCAGCTTGGCCAGCTCGGTGGTCAGATCGATGTTCTTCAGCAGGTCGAAAACCGCCTCGGCACCCATCTTGGCTTCGAACTCGTCGCCGTATTCTTCCACGGCCTCGAAGTACTGATCATCGGTCAGTAACTGGCCGCGCTCGAGCGGGGTCATGCCGGGATCAAGAACCAGGTACGATTCGAAGTACAGGATGCGCTCGATGTCGCGCAGGGTCATGTCCAGCATCAGGCCGATGCGTGAGGGCAAGGACTTCAAGAACCAGATGTGAGCCACCGGTGAGGCCAGGTCGATATGACCCATGCGCTCACGGCGAACCTTGGTCAGGGTGACCTCGGTACCGCACTTTTCGCACTTCACACCACGGTGCTTCATGCGCTTGTACTTGCCGCATAGGCACTCGTAGTCCTTGACCGGGCCAAAGATCGCCGCACAGAACAAACCTTCGCGTTCCGGCTTGAAGGTGCGGTAATTGATCGTTTCCGGTTTCTTGACTTCGCCAAATGACCAGGAGCGGATCAGCTCGGGCGGAGCCAGTCCGATACGAATCGAGTCAAAATCAGTAATCTGGTTCTGACGCTTGTAGAGATTAAAAAGGTCGCGCACGTTGTGCCTCCTCCTGGATCAGGATTCTTCGAGTTCGATGTTGATGCCGAGCGAGCGGATTTCCTTCACGAGCACATTGAAGGATTCCGGCATGCCTGCCACCATCAGATTGTTGCCATCGACGATTGACTTGTACATCTGGTTACGACCAGCCACATCGTCGGACTTGACCGTCAGCATTTCCTGCAGGGTGTAGGCGGCGCCGTATGCTTCCAGGGCCCAGACCTCCATCTCACCGAAACGCTGTCCACCGAACTGGGCCTTGCCGCCCAGCGGCTGCTGCGTGACCAGGCTGTAAGGACCGGTTGAACGGGCATGCATCTTGTCATCCACGAGGTGGTTGAGTTTGAGCATGTACATGTAGCCCACCGTTACCGGGCGGTCGAACGAGTCGCCGGTGCGACCGTCATACAGGACAGTCTGACCGCTTTCCGGCAGGTCGGCCATCTTGAGAAGCTTCTTGATCTCCTTCTCTTCGGCACCGTCGAACACCGGTGTACCCATCGGAACGCCACCGCGAAGGTTATCAGCCATTTCCATGACTTCTTCATCGGTGAACGCCTTCATGTCGACCCGCTGGCGGTCCGAGTTGTAGATCCCGCCGATGAACTTGCGAATCTTCTCGGTCTTTTCGTTGGCCTCGATCATGTTCTGGATCTTGATCCCGAGGCCGCGTGCTGCCCAGCCCAGGTGAGTTTCAAGAACCTGGCCGATGTTCATGCGCGAGGGCACGCCCAGCGGGTTCAGAACGATATCGACCGGGTTGCCGTCTTCGGTAAACGGCATGTCCTCGGTCGGAACGATGGTTGAAATCACGCCCTTGTTGCCGTGACGGCCGGCCATCTTGTCACCGGGCTGCATGCGGCGCTTGACGGCCATGTAGACCTTGACCATCTTGAGCACACCCGGCGCGAGATCGTCGCCGCGCGTGATCTTGCCCTTCTTCTCTTCGAAGCGCTTGTCAAAAATCTTGCGCTGCTTCTCGATCTGGCGGGCCGAGCGCTCCAGCATGTCCTGGGCATCGTCGTCACGCATGCGCAACTTGAACCAGTCATCACGCTTGAGTTCGGCCAGGTAGGTTTCGGTCACCTTGTTGCCCTTCATGATGCCAGCCGGACCCTTGTCGGCCACCTTGCCAAGCAGGACCGATTCCAGACGGGCAAAGATGGCGTCTTCCATGATCCGGAGCTGATCGTCAAGATCCTTGCGAACCTGGCGAATCTCATCCTTCTCGATGGAAATGGCCCGCGCATCCTTGTCCACACCTTCGCGTGTGAAGACCTGGACATCGATCACGGTCCCGTCCATGCCGGCCGGTACGCGCAACGAGGTGTCCTTCACGTCGGATGCCTTTTCGCCGAAGATCGCGCGCAGCAGTTTTTCTTCCGGTGTCAGCTGGGTTTCGCCCTTCGGTGTCACCTTGCCGACCAGGATATCGCCCGCCTTGACCTCGGCACCGATATAGACAATGCCGGACTCGTCCAGCTTGGCCAGGGTACTTTCACCAACGTTCGGGATATCGGCCGAGATCTCTTCGGTACCCAGCTTGGTGTCACGAGCGACCGCGGTCAGCTCCTCGATGTGAATCGAGGTGAAGCGGTCTTCCTTGACGACCCGCTCGGAGATGAGGATGGAATCCTCGAAGTTGTAGCCGTTCCAGGGCATGAACGCGATCAGCATGTTCTGGCCCAGGGCCAGTTCACCGAGGTCGGTGGACGGACCATCGGCCAGCACATCACGCGTGCGTACCGCGTCGCCTACCTTGACCAGCGGGCGCTGGTTCATGCAGGTATTCTGATTGGAACGCTGGTACTTGACCAGGTTGTAGATATCGACGCCCGGATCGTCCTCGCCCACTTCTTCTTCATTGGCGCGAACAACGATTCGGCCGGCATCGACCTGATCGACCACGCCACCACGAAGCGCCACCGCAGTGACGCCCGAGTCGGTGGCCACGGCACGTTCCATGCCGGTACCCACCAAAGGCTTGTCCACCCGCAGGGTCGGCACAGCCTGGCGCTGCATGTTCGAGCCCATCAGGGCGCGGTTGGCATCATCATGCTCCAGGAAGGGCACCAGTGATGCGGCAACCGACACGATCTGACGTGGCGAGACATCCATGTAGTCCACTTCGCTGGTCGACTTCAGGGTAAATTCACCCTGGTAGCGGCAGGGAATCAGTTCGGCGACAAAGCGCTTGTCCTTGTCCAGTTCCGCGTTGGCCTGGGCAATGACGAAATCACCCTCTTCGATGGCCGATAGATACTCGACCTCGGTCGTGACCTTACCCTTGACTACCTTGCGGTAAGCCGTCTCGAGGAATCCGTAGCTGTTGGTACGGGAGTAGACTGCCAACGAGTTGATCAAGCCGATGTTCGGGCCTTCGGGCGTCTCGATCGGGCAAAGCCGACCATAGTGGGTCGGGTGGACGTCACGTACTTCGAAGCCTGCGCGCTCGCGGGTCAGTCCGCCAGGGCCGAGTGCCGAAACGCGGCGTTTGTGCGTGACTTCCGACAGCGGGTTGTTCTGATCCATGAACTGCGAGAGCTGCGAGGAACCGAAAAACTCCTTCACTGCAGCGGCTACCGGCTTGGCGTTGATCAGGTCCTGTGGTGACAGGCCTTCGCTTTCAGCCACGCTGAGACGCTCGCGCACCGCGCGCTCGACGCGAACCAGACCGATCCGGAACACGTTTTCGGCCATCTCGCCGACTGAACGCACGCGGCGGTTGCCCAAATGATCGATGTCATCGACCGTGCCGTTGCCATTGCGAATATCAATCAGCACCTTGAGGACGGCCAGGATATCGTCCTGGTTCAGCACGCCTGAGCCGGTGATTTCCTTGCGACCGACCCGACGGTTGAATTTCATCCTTCCGACGCCTGACAGATCGTAGCGCTCTTCGGTGAAAAACAGGTTCTTGAACAGGTTCTGGGCCGCTTCCTTGGTGGGCGGCTCGCCCGGGCGCATCATCTTGTAGATTTCCCACAGCGATTCGAGCTCGCTGGCGGTCGGATCGATGCGCAGGGTGTTGGAAATGTAAGGACCCTGATCCAGGTCATTGACGTAAAGAATGTCGAAACGCTTGACCTTGGCCTCGCGCATCGCCTCGATCGTCTCGCCGGTGATTTCGTCGTTGGCGCGCGCGACCAGCTCACCGGTCTCGCTATCGGCGATGTTGTGAGCAAGGATCTTGCCAAGCAGGTAGTCATCAGGCACATCCAGGGTGCTGACGCCGGCCTCTTCGATCAGCTTGACATGACGCGCGGTGATCCGCTTGTCACGGGCAACGATGACATTGCCGTCCTTGTCGGTGATGTCGAACATGGCGCTTTCACCGCGCAGGCGCTGCGGCACCAGATCGATCTTGGCGTCGCCCTTGCGCAGGGTGACCTTGGTCTTTTCAAAGAAGAAATCGAGGATGCTCTCTTCTTCCATGCCCAGCGCGCGCAACAGGATGGTCACCGGCAGCTTGCGGCGACGATCGATACGGGTAAAGATGCTGTCTTTCGGGTCGAATTCGAAGTCCAGCCAGGAGCCGCGGTAAGGGATGACCCGCGCCGAATAGAGCAATTTGCCCGAAGAATGGGTCTTGCCGCGGTCATGGTCGAAGAACACACCCGGCGAGCGGTGCATCTGGTTGACGATGACCCGCTCGGTACCATTGACGATGAAGGTGCCGGTCTCGGTCATCAGCGGCAGATCGCCCATGTAGACGTCCTGCTCCTTGACTTCCTTGACGCGCTTGTTGCGCGCCGGGCTGTCTTTGTCGTAAATTACCAGGCGAACGGTCACGCGGAGCGGCGCACCATAGCTCATGCCCCGCAACTTGCACTCGGTGACGTCGAATTCGGGATCACCAAGCTTGTAGCTTACGTACTCCAGTGCGGCGTTGCCCGAGTAACTGGCGATCGGGAACACCGAAGAGAGCGCCCCGTGAAGACCGATTTCCGTGCGATCATGGTCGCGAGCATCGACCTGCAGAAACTGCTTGTACGATTCGATCTGGGTTGACAGCAGAAAGGGTACTTCAAGCACCTGTTCATGCTTGCCGAAATCCTTTCGAATGCGCTTCTTTTCCGTAAAGGAGTAATTCATGTGCGTCTTACCCACCTGATATTGGTCGGCCGGGATTTGATTCAGACTGCTGCCATGGCACCCGGTTCAAGCCAGGCAGTCGTCGTACTGATTTCTCAGAAACAGGAACGGGCCGGGTGCCTTTTCAGACACCCAGCCCTCTTTCTTGTTTCTTAAGCAACTGTATCGATGCTTACTTGACCTCGACGGTCGCGCCAGCTTCTTCCAATTGCTTCTTCACGGTCTCGGCTTCGTCCTTCGACACGCCTTCCTTCAGCGGTGCCGGTGCGCCTTCGACCAGATCCTTGGCTTCCTTCAGCCCAAGACCCGTCAGACTGCGAACAGCCTTGATCACCGCGACCTTGTTGGCACCAAAACTTGCCAGGATCACGTCAAACTCGGTTTGCTCTTCTTCGGCGGCAGCCGGAGCAGCCGGACCTGCAGCAGCAGCAACGGGGGCGGCTGCGGAAACACCAAACTTTTCTTCCATGGCTTCGATGAGGTCAACAACCTCCATCACGGTCATGTTGGAAACGGTTTCCAGAATGTCTTCTTTTGAAACGGCCATTGTTCAATAACTCCTAGGTAAATTTAATCAGGCAGCTTGCTTGCTGTCGCGCACCGCGGCAACGGTACGAACCAGCTTGGCATGCGGTTCCGCAAGGGTGCGAACAAACTTCTCGATCGGTGCTTTCATCACACCCATCAGCATCGAAATCGCCTGGTCGCGGGTCGGCAGGCTCGAAAGCCGCTCCAACTCGCTGGCATCGTGCAACTGGGCGCCAACGGCTACCAGTCGTGCGATCAAACGATCGTGGTCCTTGGCAAAATCCTTGATCAGTCGTGCCGCTGCGCCTGGATCCTCAGTGGAAAAGGCAAACAGCAGCGGACCGGTCAGGCCCTCGGACATGCATTCGAAGTCAGTACCCTCAACGGCTCGGCGCACCAGCGTGTTCTTGGCCACCTTCAGGAAGACACCACCGTCGCGCGCCCTGCGGCGCAGTTCGGTCATGTCGCTGACGGTCAGACCACGGTACTCGGCAGCTACGGCAGAGTGAGCTGATTGAGCCACTGCGGCTACTTCGGCCACGACTGCCTTTTTCTGCACAAGAGTGAGCGCCATTGGCTACCTCCATCTATGTTTGAACAACCGGACCATTCCGGCTGCCCTTACTGCATTCCGGAATTCCGAAAAACCGGAAAACCGGACCGTTGGTGGCCGTTTCCAAAAATCGGAGCGGGCGACACCATCTGCGCGGGCGGTTGTGACACCATTACCGTTGCCGTTGAAATAACCGGCCCCGACCCGCGGTCTTGGACGGGCGCTCCTTCTTACAAGAGCGACGCCCGCTTAAAGAATTCACCACAGAGAGCACAGAGGACACAGAGAAAAATCATGTCTGTCACTGTGCTCGAGCGGTCAATTCCTCAATCATCAAAACTGCTACTTCAAAACCTCAGAACCATCACCGGATCCTCTGTGATCTCTGTGACCTCTGTGGTTCAATCTGTCTTTCAACAATCCATCAACTACCGATAGAGCTGGCGTCGACAACCATGCCTGGGCCCATCGTGGTCGATACCGCGACCTTGCGCAGGTACTGACCCTTGGCGGCCGGTGGCTTGATCTTGTTCAGTTCGGCGACCAGCGCCTGGAGGTTGCCCTTCAGCGCGTCGGTTTCAAAGCTGGCCTTGCCGATCGTGGCGTGAATGATTCCGCCCTTGTCGGTCCGGAACTGGACCTGACCGGCCTTGGCATTCTTCACTGCGGTTTCGACATCGGGAGTCACCGTGCCAACCTTCGGGTTCGGCATCAGGCCGCGCGGGCCCAGTACCGTACCGAGACGGCCGACGACGCGCATGGCGTCCGGCGTGGCAATACAGACATCAAAGTCGATCGTCCCGCCCTTGATGCTTTCGGCCAGGTCGTCGAAACCGACGATATCGGCACCAGCGGCCTTGGCTTTCTCTGCATTTTCGCCCTGGGCGAAAACGGCAACCCGCACGTCCTTGCCGGTACCATTGGGCATGACCACCGCACCACGGACAACCTGATCCGACTTGCGCGGATCGACGCCGAGACGAATCGCAACGTCGACGCTCTCGGTGAACTTGAGCTTGCTCATGGATTTCAGAAGATCCAGCGCCTCGTCCAGTGCATAGGACTTGCCGGGCTCGATCTGCTCGCGCATGGCGCGTACTCGTTTGCTTCTGGCCATTATTCGACTCCTTCCACGTTCAAGCCCATGCTGCGGGCGCTGCCGGCGATCGTCCGAATCGCGGCTTCAATGTTGGCAGCCGTCAGATCAGGCTCCTTGAGCTTTGCGATTTCCTCGAGTTGATCGCGGGTGACAGTGCCGACCTTGCGGGTATTCGGCTCGCCGCTACCCTTCTTCAGTTTTGCCGCCTTGAGCAACAGAACCGCGGCCGGCGGCGTCTTGGTGACGAACGTGAAACTGCGGTCACTGTAAACGGTGATGATGACCGGAATCGGCATGCCCGCTTCCATGGACTGGGTCGCCGCATTGAACGACTTGCAGAACTCCATGATATTGACACCGTGCTGACCCAGCGCCGGCCCGACGGGCGGGCTCGGGTTGGCCTGACCGGCAGGCACTTGAAGCTTGATATAGCTTTTTACTTTCTTCGCCATGACTCTCTATCTCCTCGGGTCCAGGCGCCGGAGTATTTCTCTCGCGGCTCCCCGTCAGGGTTGGTGAGGGTGCGCCTGGCCACTGCCAGGATCGCCTCGATGAATTACAGTTTCTCGACCTGCTGGAAGTCGAGCTCCACCGGCGTTGAGCGGCCGAAAATCGATACGGCTACGCGCAGGCGGCTTTTTTCGTAGTTGATCTCTTCGACCACACCACTGAAATCGTTGAACGGACCATCCGTGACCCGCACCATCTCGCCGGACTCGAACAGCACCTTGGGCCGCGGCTTGTCGACGCCTTCGGCTACTCGCTGCAGGATGACGTCGGCTTCGCGCTGGGTAATCGGCGCTGGGCGGTCCTGACGTCCGCCAATGAAACCCATCACCTTGGGAACGTCTTTGACCAGGTGCCAGGTGTCATCGTTCATTTCCATTTCGACCAGGACGTAGCCCGGGAAAAACTTGCGCTCGCTGCGACGCTTGACGCCCTTCTTCATTTCCACCACTTCTTCGGTGGGAACGAGAATTTCGCCGAATTGATCTTCCATTTCGGCGCGGCGAATACGCTCCTCGAGCGAGCGTTTGACCGACTTTTCAAAACCGGAATAGGCGTGTACCACGTACCACTGCTTGGCCATCAATTGCCCCCGGCCGCGCCGATCAGGCGCCGCACGATATAGCCGAACAGACTGTCCATGATGAACAGCAGAATCGCGACAATCACCGTGATGACCAGCACCATCAAGGTCGTCTGGAAGGTCTCCTGCCGGTTCGGCCAGACCACCTTGCGCCGTTCGACGTCTGTTTCGCGCAAGAACGAAAACATCTCACGGCCGCGAACGGTCTGACCAACCACGGCCAGGGCGATACCCAGAGCCACCAGCAGACCGATGACGCGAACAAGCATCATGACGTCGCCGGCGAAATGGAAGAACCCGACCACGCCGGCCAACAGGATCAACAGGCCAACGGCCCACAGCATATTGTCGCGTGGTGATGTCTTTTCGGCTGCCATATCTACTTTTGTCACCTTGATCGGTGGCAGGCGAGGAGGGACTCGAACCCCCAACCTGCGGTTTTGGAGACCGCTGCTCTGCCAGTTGAGCTACTCGCCTGTAAAAAACGATTTCAGGTTTCGGGTTTCAGGTTCTGGCCAGGGCAAGCGACTTGCCTGCCCTGGCCTCTTCCGGCTGCTGGTTGGAGCCAGCTTCAACCCGATTCTCGAAACTCAAAACTTCCTTTATGCGTGAATCTTTGCCACCACGCCGGCGCCGACGGTGCGGCCACCTTCGCGAATCGCAAAACGCAGGCCTTCTTCCATGGCGATCGGCGCGATCAGTTCGACCTG
>JBLRWT010000055.1:0-8703 GCA_047921095.1 Wenzhouxiangella sp.
GGTGTAGTTGACGCCGGCCAGCGTGGCCAGATGGTCACGCAAGGCAGCGATTACACTTTCCTCGTCGGCGCCGTCCTTCAATACCACGTTGAGCGTGCCGGAATGCTCGCCAGCCTCTTCCGGGTTGGTGTCCATGCGGCTGCCGGTTCCGGCCACGGCGTCAGTGCGCTCGACACCAGGCTGGGCACGGGCCACCTCATCGAGCCGGGCAATCACCTGGTCGGTCCGCGCCAGCGGCGTGCCCGGCGCCAGTTTGACCTCGACCTGGAATTCCCCCTGCGCCATGGTCGGCACCAGTTCCATGCCAAGGCGCGGGATCATCGCCAGGGCCAGGGCGAACAGAGCCAGGGCGACAAGTACCGTCACCCCGCGCCGATCCAGCGCCCGCCTCAGCAGCGCGGGATAGCGGTTCGACAGACCATCGTAGAGCCGATTGAAACCCCCGACCAGCGGACGAAAGAGTTGATGCAGGCCGCGTCCGATCAGGCGGGCGCTGCCGCCGAAAATTCGGGTCAGGAAAATGGCGACCGCGGTCATGACGAAGTACAGCACCCATCGCACAGTGGCAAAGAACCCCCTGGGTGATTCTTCCCTGGCCTGACTGCCGGCTGGCAAATCACCGCTGGCGCGGGCGCGCGGCTTTTCACCCAGCGAGGCCAGCATGGGAATCAATGTCAGCGCCACGGCCAGGGAAACCAGCAATGCGAAGGTCACCGTCAGGGCCTGGTCACGAAACAATTGCCCGGCGATGCCATCGACGAACACCAGCGGCAGGAACACGGCGATCGTGGTCAGGGTGGCGGCAATGACGGCGCCGGAGACCTCGCCCGCGCCCTCGCGCGCCGCATCGATCAGCGAGGCGCCCTGCTCGCGCTTGGCGGCGATGTTTTCCAGCACCACGATGGCGTTGTCGACCAACAGCCCGATGGCCAGCGCAATGCCGCCCAGCGACATGATGTTCAGGGTCAGGCCGCCGCCGTACATGGCGGCGAAGGTGGCAACCACCGAAACCGGAATGGCGACGCCAACGACCAGGGTGGCGCGGGCGTTCCTCAGGAACAGGTAGAGCACGCCGATGGCCAGCAGACCACCGAACAGGGCCGCTTGCACCACCTGGATGATGGCGTTTCTGATGAACACCGACTGGTCGTAAACCCGGGTCAGGGTCAGGTCTTTGGGCATTTCGGCGCCGAGCCGGGCCAGGCGGCGCTCGACCGCCCGGGCCACACCAACCACGTTGGCATCGCCCTCGCGGTAGATCGCCAGCTCGACCATTTCCTCGCCATTGACCCGCGTGATCGCCTCGCGCTCGCGCCAGCCTTCCCGCACCTCGGCAATATCGCGCAGGTACACCGGGCGTCCGTCGAGGGTGGTGATGATGACGCCGGCGATCTGGTCGACCGATTCGAACTCGTTGATCGTCCTGACCAGGAACTGGCGCGTGCCCTCTTCCAGGCGTCCGCCGGATAGATTGATGTTCTCGGCCCGCAGGCGTTGAGCGACCGCTTCGGCACTCAGGCCCAACTGGGCCACGCGGTACTGGTCGAGCAGCACCTGGATCTCGTCTTCCAGGCCGCCCGAGACGGTGATGGCAGCCACGCCGATGATCGACTCCATATCTTTCTTCAGTTGCTCATCGGCATAACGTCGCAGCAGGCGCAAATCGACCGTGGTGTCGGCCGTGCCGGGCAGCGGCAGCATCCGGCCCTCATCGGCAACTTCAGCCGATGCGTTGCGCGCCAGCGCGTAGCGCATCACCGGTTCGGTCGACGGGTCGAAGCGCAACAACAAGGGACGGTCGGCCTGCAGCGGCAGGTTGAGCATTTCCAGGCGCTCGCGCACATCGAGGGCGGCATGATCCATGTTCGAGCCCCAGGCAAATTCCAGGGTCACATCGGATTGGCCCGGACGCGAGGTCGAGCGCACCAGGCGCACCCCGCGCACCACACCGACGGACTCTTCAATCGGGCGGGTGATCAGGTTTTCGATTTCAGCCGGCGCCGCGCCGGTAAAGTCCGTCCGCACGGTCAGGGTCGGATAGGACAGGTCGGGCAGCAGGCTGATGTCCAGCCGCGACAGCGAGACCAGCCCGAACAGCAGCACGGCCAGGGTGAACATGGCGATGGTCACCCGCCGACGGGTCGCCAGGCGTATCAGCTTCATGCGTCGTCAGCGTCAGCCTCGCCGAGCTCGCCGTTATTGCTGCTTGAATCAGCGTCCTCGACGGCGTCTTCAGCCACGTCGTCCGTGTCTTGTTCAGGTTCGAGCTCGAGTTCGCCGTCACCAGATGCAGAGGCAATCATGAGATCGTCGTGAGTCGTATCGTCGTTCTCATCGCCAAGCACCAGCACATCGGCCCCGCTCCGGAGGCTGGCCTGGCCGGTCACCACCACGCGCTCGCCCGGCTCCAGGCCGGCGACGATCTCGTAGTCGCCATTGTTGCGATAGCCGACCTGCACCGTGCGGCGCTGGGCTTCCTGGCTGTTGACCACGAACACCGACTGGCGGCCGTCTTCGTTCATCACCGCATCGACCGGGATGAGCACGGCCTGCTCGCGACTGTCGTGGACAATGCTGAAGCGCCCGAACATGCCGGGCCGCAGCCGGCCCGAGCTGTCGCGGAGTTCGACCGTCACCCGGAACGTGCCCGAGGATGCGTCGATCACCGGGCTGATCCGGGCGACATGGCCGACAAACTGCTCACCCGGCATGGCGTCGGCCCGCAACAGGGCCGGCTGACCGGGTCGCAACCGGGCCAGTTCACGCTCAGGAACATGCAAGGTGGCAAGAATCGGGTCCATGGCGGTCACCACGAACGCAGGTTCGGTGGTGTTGACCATGTTGCCGACCTTGATCATGCGCTGGGAGACGACACCGGTGATCGGCGCGGTGATGCTGGTATACGACATTTCCAGCCGAACCAGCTCGACCATGGCCTGCTGCGCTTCGAGCTCGTATTTCAGGCGCTCGAACACCTCAGTGCTGATGAGGTTGCGCTGGTGCATCTCCTGCTGGCGGTTGAAGTCCTGGCGCAGCCGGCTCATGTCGGCCTCGGCGCGAGCCAGTTCCAGGCGCAGGCGGTCGTCATCGATCCGCGCCAGCACATCGCCGGCCTTGACCAGGTCGCCCTCCTCGACCTGGATCGAGGTGATTCGCCCGCCCAGGCGCGGCACCACGCGCGCCTCACCATCGGCCTCCAGGGTTGCCGTGGCCGAATAAAAGGCTGAAATCGTTCCCAGTCTCGCGGCCGCGACCTCGACCGGAATCCGCACCACGGCTGCCTCCTCACTGTCCGCGGTCTGAGAATTGCCTGACCCGCAGCCCACAAGGCCTGCCGCCACCAACATCATCAGCCACCCGAGGCTCTTGTACATAGACCAACTCCGAAAACGTTATTTAGGTGTGTTGCTGAACTATAACAGTAGATGGGTGAGCTGGAATGTGCCGAAAGTCACGCTGGCCGGGCAAACGAGCGACTGGACGCGTGGGGCTGACAATGGAATACTTGCCCTCCGCAAAGATGGTCGATTAGGTGATGAGTCTGATTCTGTATTCAAGGGAAGAGTGTGGCCTGTGCGACAAGGCCGAAGCGTTGCTGGCCGAAGGAGGCCTCGGGTCGGCTTATGAAAAAGTCGATATCGACACCGATGTCGAATTGCTGCAGCGCTACCGCGACCAGATCCCGGTATTGCTCAACAGTGAAACCGGCGAGAAGATGAGTTGGCCGTTCACCGCCTCGCAGGTGCGTGACCTGATCGATGGCTAGCAAAGCGACCACGCCGGTCACGCAAATCGACGTACACAGCCTGGAACAGGCGCTGACGGCCGGCATCGCCAATGTGCTCAGCCGGCGTGACTATATCAACAGCATCAATGTATTCCCGGTGGCCGACAGCGACACCGGCACCAACCTGGCGTTTACCCTGGCCAGCGTGCGCGCGGTGATCGAGCCACAGCCAGACCGCACCCTGCCGGAATTGCTCGAGCAGATTGCCGATGCGGCAATCGACGGTGCGCGAGGCAACTCCGGCGCCATCATGGCGCAATACTTCCAGGGCCTGAGCGAAAGCGGCCGCGAGTACCAGGTGCTGGATGCCGCGCGCCTGGCCAGCGTTTCCGACGCCGGGGCCAAGGCGGCCTGGGGAGCGATGTCGAGTCCGGTCGCCGGTACGCTGCCGACCGTGCTGGAAGACTTCGCCGACGAACTGACCCGCCAGGTCGCTGATGGCACGGAAGACATCCACCAGATTTTCAAACAGGCCTTGCAGCGCGCCCGAACTTCACTGGCAGGTACGCCCGACCAGCTGCCCGTCCTGCGTGAGGCCGGCGTGGTCGACGCCGGAGCACAGGGCTTTGTCGACCTGCTCGAAGGAATCTGGCGCTATGTCCGAAGCGGCAAGATCGTCGAGACCACCAGCGCGCCACCCGGCCCGAGACCGTTGGGCGGCGCTGCGGCTCGTCTGGGCAGCGCGCCCGAGCAACATCGATTCTGCACCGAGTGCCTGATCGAAGGGACCGAACTGGACATTGACGGGTTGCGAAATCGCCTGGAAGCACTGGCCGCCAGCTCCCTGGTCGTGGCCGGCGGGACACGGCAAGCCCGCGTGCATATCCATACCGATTTGCCGGGCGAAGTGTTCCGGGTATGCAACGAGTTCGGCGACATTCGCCAGCAGAAAGCCGACGACATGACCCGGCAGCACGGTCTGATGAACCAGCTCGGGCAGGTCGCGATCGTCACTGACTCGGCGGCCGATCTGCCAGCTGACGAAGTCGACCGGCTCGCCATCCACGTGGTGCCGCTGCGGTTGACCTTCGACGACGAAGAGTTTCTCGACAAGCTGACGATTTCGCCGGCAGACTTTTACCGGAAGCTGGCCAGATCCGACAACAAGCCCAAGACCTCGCAGCCACCGCCAGCGGATTTTCGACGCCAGTTCGAACTGCTGACCTCCCATGGCCTCGATGTGCTGGCATTGCAGATATCCGGCGCGCTCAGCGGTACCTGGCAGGCGGCCGAAACCGCGGCGAAAAAGGTTGATCCTTCGCGCATTGAAGTTTTCGATACTCTCAACGCCGCCGGCGGTCAGGGCCTGATGGTCCTGTGGGCCGCCGAGGCAGCGGCACGCGGCTGGAAGCGCGAGGCAATTTCGGCTCTGCTCGAGCAAATGCGTGGGCAGTTCAAGACTTACGCGCTGGCGCGTGACCTGTCCTGGGGGGTGCGCGGCGGGCGGGTCAAGCCCTGGATGGAGACCGTCTCACGACGGCTCGCGCTCAACCCAGTGCTGAGCAATACCGCCGATGGTCGCCTCGGTGCCCGCGGCGTCATCGCCGGCAGGCGCCGCGCCGTTGAGCGATTTGGCCACTATCTGCTCAAGCGAATGGAGACAGATCAGGTGTTTCGAATCATGATCAGCCATACGGACTCGGTAGAAGATGCTCGCGCGCTCCGTGATCAGTTGCTCAGCGGCCACCCCCGGGTTGACGCCTGCTGGGTCGTCGAAGCGAGCCCGGCCATCGGCGTCCACGCCGGCCCCGGCAGCCTGATCGTCGGATTGCAGCCGTGGGAGCCGCCGGAGGATCGCCGTGCTTGACCTGATTCTGATTCCACTGGCTGGCTACTTGCTCGGCTCCATATCCGGCAGCCTGGTCATCGGCCGTTTTCGTGGCTTCGATATCCGCGCCATGGGCTCCGGCAACGCCGGCGGCACCAATGCGCTGCGCTCGGTCGGCTGGAAGTTTGCCCTGGCGGTCATCCTGATCGATCTTGGCAAAGGCGCTGTTGCGGCCGGGCTGCTGCCTTTTTTCGGACCCTGGCTAAGCGCCACGCCGGCCCCTTCGGTCACCCTCGGCGCACTGGCCGGTTTTGCCTGCGTGCTCGGCCATGTCTGGCCGATCTATTTTCGATTTCGCGGCGGCAAGGGCGCCGGTACGGCCGTCGGCGCCATCGCCGTGCTGGCGCCGTGGTGCGTGGCACCCCTGCTCCTGGTCTGGGTCATTGTTCTTGTTGGCACCGGCTATGTCGGCCTGGCAACGGTCCTGGCCGGTCTGAGCCTGGTGCCGGCCATGTGGCTGCTGGGTCCCGACCCGCTGCCACCGGCACTGGGGGCGCTGGCAATCAGCCTGGCCACCCTGCTGATATTCACGCATCGATCCAACCTGGCGCGCTTGCGGCATGGAACCGAGAACCGGTTCGAGAAAGCGCGCCTGCTCAAGCGCGGAAAATGATCCAGCCATGACCGACGCTCTGGAAACTCTGCTTCGGCACCTGGCCGATGGTGATCGGCACAGCGGTGCTGAGCTGTCCGAGCACCTGGGCATCACCCGCGCAGCGACCTGGAAACGGATCGAAGCGCTGCGTGCGTTGGGTCTGGAAATTGACGGCTCGGCCGGCGGCTACCGCTTGACCCGCCCTGTCGACTGGCTCGAGCAGGCGCGCATTCGGCAATCTCTGGCCGAATCCGATACGGCCCTGGATGTCCTGTTCCTGGTTGACTCCACCAATGCCCACCTCGCCGCTCGCCCAGCCGGTTCGCCATTTCCCGCCGTTGTTTTGGCTGAAGGACAGCGCGCTGGTCGCGGACGACGGGGGCGAGGCTGGCTCTCACCGCCCGGACGCGGCATCTATCTTTCCATGGCCTGGCGCTTTCAATCTGGCCTGACGGGCCTGGCGGCGCTCAGCCTGGTCACCGGCATCGCCGCCGCCGAGGCACTGCGTGCGATCGGATTCACGGCAGCCCGTTTGAAATGGCCGAATGACCTGTTGGCCGACGGCCGCAAGCTGGGTGGCTGCCTGGTGGAGATCAGTGGCTCGGCCGAAGGGCCGTGCGAGGCGATCATCGGGCTGGGCATCAACGTCGACCTGGGAGACATCGACGCCATCGACCAGCCCTGGACCGATCTCTACCGACTGGGCTTCGAGATTGACCGCAACGAATTGGCGGCCGCGTTGATCAATAGCTTGAGCGAGCACGCAAGCCGTTTCGACCGGCATGGCTTTGCCGAATTCCTCCCGCGCTGGCGCGAACTCGACGCGCTGGCAGGAAGGCGCATCAGGGTTCAGCAGGCCGGTAGCCGGAGGCTCGAGGGCCTGGCCGATGGCATCGATGCCCAGGGTCGGCTGCAATTGGTCGGCGAGGCGGGCAGGCAATGGATCAGCAGTGGAGAAATCAGTGTCCGGGCCGTCTGACTGGCTGGTCGACCTGGGGCACAGCCGCATCAAGT
Organism: Wenzhouxiangella sp.; assembly: GCA_047921095.1. Taxonomy (GTDB): domain Bacteria; phylum Pseudomonadota; class Gammaproteobacteria; order Xanthomonadales; family Wenzhouxiangellaceae; genus Wenzhouxiangella. Next base: position 7,225 of record JBLRWT010000055.1, read on the forward strand.
GGGCGCAGGCTCGCGACGGGCTCGTGATCGAGGGTTCGGCCGGTAGCGGTCGGGTCGACATGCTGGATGCATTCGAGCAGCACCTGCAGGGTCAGGCTGGCCAGCGATTATGGCTTTCGGGCCAGTCAAACAGCGAGTTCGTGATCGCGGTCACGACGATGATCAACAGGCACGGGTTATCCTTGCAAGTCGTGCGTACCGGAGCCATCAACTTGCCCGTTCAGCCAGCCTATCCCGCCCTGGGCAGTGACCGCTGGCTGGCACTGCAATGGCCACGGATGCAGTCGACCAGGCCGGTCTGCGTCATCGATTGCGGTACGGCGGTCACCGTGGATGTGGTCGACGAGAACGGCAAGCACCTTGGCGGCTGGATACTGGCTGGCCTGGGCATTCTACGCGCCGGCCTGCTGGAAAAGGCACGCGGCCTGCCCCGGCTGGACAGCCTGGCCGATCCCGATTCCGAACCAGGCGAGACAAGCAAGCCGGCAACCAGTTCGGCCGGTGCCATCGCGCGGGGTACTCGTCTTCAATTACTGGGCGCGGTCGAGCGGGCCATCTCGGCGGCAACCGAAGCCTTGGGCGAGCCGCCCGAGATCTGGCTGACCGGCGGGGATGCGCCGCCCCTGGTGAACGAGATGGCCAATCCTTGCCGCCATGACCCCCACCTGGTTCTTCGTGGCCTGGCATTGGCTGCACAAAGCACGTGAACTCGCGCTGGCTTGCGGTCGGCCTGTTGGCAATCAATCTGGTCCTTGGCCTGCTGTTCCTGTTTGCGGGCGCACCAGTCGAGCCCTCTCGCCCTGCGATCGCGCCAATGGATCCGGCCTTGCCCCAACTGGAAATGGTTGGTGAGTTGAATCACGCCAATCACGGCCAGAACGCCGAGCTGTGCTTCACCATCGGTCCGCTGTCCACCCTGTTGACCCAGCAACGTGCACTGGAGCGCCTGCGCCCGTTCGCCGCAGCAACAAGAACCCGGGAAACCACCGCCGATAACGAGCGCGGCTGGTGGGTCTACCTGCCTGCCGACAGTCGGTCCGCTGCCATCACCCTGAGCCGCGATCTGGCCGAGCGCAACGTAGAGGATTTTTACGTCGTCACCAGCGGCAGGCTGGAAAACACCGTGTCGGTGGGTCTGTATGAGAACGTCGAGAACGCCCGCAGCCGACAGGCCCGTCTTGTGGCCCTGGGCTACGACGCGCAGATCGAGGTGCGGCGCGAAACGGTCCCTCAGTTCTGGGTGGACTACCGCATTGGTTCCGAGGACCGCTCGCCCTGGCGCTTCATCGTGCGCGCATCGCCCGGCTCGCAGCACCGCGAGATTCCCTGTTTCGATGATTGATATGGAACGGCTCAGAGTTCAGGGTTCGGGGTTCAGGGTTCGGCTAAGTCAGCGATTACCTGAACCCTGAACCCTGAACCCCGAAACCTTTGAATTACAGGCGAGTAGCTCAACTGGCAGAGCAGCGGTCTCCAAAA
>JBLRWT010000056.1:0-8662 GCA_047921095.1 Wenzhouxiangella sp.
ATGATGACTCGATGATCATCCTTCAAAGTGACCATGGCGGCGGTTTCGAGCCTGATTTCATGCCCCGTCGGCTGCTGGGTCTGCTGGCGGTCAAGCCCTTTCAAAGCCGAGGTCCCCTGGAGGTTTCCGATGCGCCGACAATGGTTGCCGATGTCGCGCGCACCATACTGGATGAAGTTGGAGTCAGCGCCGGTTTTCCAGGTGAGTCCGTATTGCGAATGGGCACAGACCGGCGGTTTCGAGAGTTTGTTTATCTTGGTGGTGGCGAAACCAGAACCATCAACCGCCTGGAAATTAACGGGAGTGCCTATTTGCCAGGGTCGTACAGTCAAGGCGAACGGGGGGTGCTGACGCTACCTTCGAGAGAGTATCGTTTTGGCGAACTGGTCAACGTCGGCTTGATGGGCAACGGTGGTCAATACCTGGGCGCCGGTTGGTCGCAGCAGGATGATCGGCATTGCTGGAGCAATGATTCGGAGGCTGTAATTTCATTGGAGGTTGAATCTCCAGGAAACGACCTGCTGCTGGCACTTGATTTGATTCCGCATATCCATCCACAAGCCTTGCCGGAGCAACGCGTTGGGATTTTTGTCAATGGCCACAAGGCTGGCGAGTGGATCGGTACCGAGCGTCGCAGAGAACGTGTTGAAGTCGAAGTTCCCAAGTCATGGGTTGGCGATTCTGACATGTCGATTACACTTCGTCTGCCTGATGCGGCCAGTCCAGCAGACCTCGGTACGGGCGGAGACAGGCGTCATCTAGGCATCGCGCTGATCAATATCCTGGTAAGCGAATTGCCAGATGTACAAGACTTATAACTCCTTCAACAAGTATTTGGTAAATTCATGCAACCACAGTCTTTCAAACCCTTGAGTGGTTCCTTTCGCGATTCAGCTGGCTTCATGTTCGAACGCGACGGCACACTTTATCGCCAGATCAATCGGGATGGTCAAAAAGACTATGACCAGTTGATGAAGTCTGGGCTCTACGACCACTTGCGCAAGCGCGGCTGGATCATCGGCCATAGCGAAGTCGAGGTGCCGCCGGCCAACGTCGATACGGCGTGGCGCATTATTGCTCCGGAAAGGATCCGGTTCGTTTCCTGGCCTTATGAATGGAGTTTCGGGCAATGGAAGGATGCGGCTTTGACTACACTGGATATCCAGTTGGCGGCCATCGATCATGGCATGATCCTCAAGGACGCCTCGGCCTATAACATCCAGTTTCAGCACGGCAAGCCGCTGTTGATCGATACCTTGTCTTTTGGACGTTACTCGGAAGGTCAGATCTGGGAAGGTTATCGACAGTTCTGTCAGCACTTTCTCGCCCCGCTGTGCCTGATGGCCAGACAGGACATCCGCCTTGGCCAGCTTTCGCGGGTGCATATCGACGGCATTCCTCTGGATCTGGCCAGCAAGCTGTTGGGTCGCTCAAGTTGGCTTCGGCCGGGTATCCTGATGCACCTGCATCTTCATGCAAGAGCCCAACAGGCGTATGCAAGCTCGGAGGCGCCAGCTTCGGGCAAGAGTCGCACCGCGCGACGGCTGAGCAAGACCGGGCTGATCGGCATCGTGTCTGGCCTACGCAGCCTGATTTCTGCGCTGGAGTGGAAGCCGAGCGGCACCGAATGGGCTGACTACTACCAGGCGACCAACTACTCCGACGATGCCTTTGTCGCCAAGAGTCGCCACATCGAGACGTTTTTCGACCAGATCGCGCCGCGCGAGGTTTGGGACCTGGGTGCCAATACCGGTCATTTCAGCCGCCTGGCGTCTAAGCGTGGCATCCCCACGGTTGCATTCGATATCGACCCGGCCGCCGTTGAGATCAATTACCGTCAGGCCCGCAAACAAGGGGAGGGCGATATCCTGCCGCTGGTCATGGACCTGACCAATCCGAGTTCGTCCATTGGTTGGGCCAGTCAGGAGCGCGAGTCGCTGATCGAGCGTGGGCCGGTCCACTGTGCGATGGCCCTGGCGCTGATTCACCATCTGGCCATCTCCAACAACGTACCGCTCAGCAAGCTGGCTGAATTCTTCGCCGGGATCTGTCAACACCTGGTGATCGAGTTCGTGCCAAAGAGCGATAGCCAGGTCAAGCGCTTGCTGAGTTCGCGCAAGGACATCTTTCCCGACTACCATGAAAACGGATTCGAAGAGGCTTTCGGCCGCTGGTTCCGGATCGATGATAAAAAAGCCGTAGATGGCTCGGAGCGTACACTTTACCTGCTTGCGCTCAAACCCTCAGGCTGAACGTGATGTCAGATCAAAACGACAATTTGATGATAAAATTCGCGGTTCACCGGCCGAATCTGTCGTCCAGTCAGAAGCAGGCCGAAACATGTCATGGCAGGAGGCTTGAATGAAATCGATCGCTCTTTTTGGGGCATTTCTTCTTATGGCGACGAGCAATGCTTACGGCTATCTCGATCCCGGCAGCGGCAGTGCCATATTGCAGGGCCTTATCGGAGCGCTTGCAGCCATTGCCATCACACTGAAGCTGTACTGGCACAGGCTGTTGCGCTTTCTTGGTATTCGCAAGTCCTCAATCGACACAGACACCGTCGACCCAGGCAAGCCGGAAAAGAGCGATAGCTGAGTCTGTGCGCCCTGCTCAGTGCGCTATCGTCTGCAGCAGGCGGGCAGAAGTATCACCGCGATGACAGTCTCCGTATGACCAGAGGCCTTGTCGTCGCAGCACTCCTGTGTCTGCTTGTTGGCTCAGCCGTAGCGTCGGAGTCCGGGCAGACGACGATCTTTGCTCCGGAACTTGAGTTGGACTGGCCTGGCGATGTTCGCGAGGTGCGGTCATGGCAGGTTCGCAGTCTTCAGGCAGACCATCATGATGTCGGTGGCTGGAATTCCCTGATCAACCGATCCACCACGGGCGCCTTGATCAGCCGACACCTCGTCTTTCATTTGCCGGGCACCGAGTGGATGCCGGTCGCTCTGGAGTCGGACCGTGACGCCGATTCAATCCATCGCCGCTGGCAAAGCGCCGATGGCGCCTGGATGCTGGATCAGCGCCTTCATTCAAGCGCGGCTTACCGCCTGCTGCTTTCCCTCGAACTGACAAGACGAGAAACCGACCTGTCGCCGCCAGACAATCAATCGCTGCGCTTGTCGGTCGGCCCTGGAATCGGCGAGCAGCCGATCGAGGGTCTCGGTATTGCCACCCGTCTGTATTCCTTTGCCGAGCCGCTGATCAGTCTGGATGGACAGACGCGGCGGGTTACGCTGTCCGAGGCCGGGCAGACCGAGCATTTCGAGGCCAGCGGTGACACCCAGTGGACGGGACTCAACAGTCGCTATTTTGCCTTGCTGGTGCGGCCCTTGAGCGGCGCGATCAATGGCTTCGAGTTCGGGCTGGCCGAATCCCCGGACACAGAAGCTCTGCCAGAGCGCTATTTGCCTTGGGCCGCGCTTGACCTGATGGTGCCGGAACTGGCCCCCGGCGAGACAACACGCTGGGAGCTCGAGTTGTTTTCCGGCCCGAAGTCGCGCACCGCCCTGAGCGGAGGCGAAGCGGACTCCAGTTATATCGAAGTCCTGTTCCACGGGCTCTGGCGCTGGATGCGTGCGCTTTCATTCGCCCTGCTGATGGTGCTGGAGTGGCTGTATGCCCTGATCCCGAACTGGGGCCTGGCCATCTGTCTGCTGGCGGTTCTCGTCCGTGTCCTGCTGTTTCCGCTGGCGCGCTGGGCCTTGTCCAGTCAGCAGAAATTCAGCGCGGTTCAAAACGAAATCAAGCCGGAACTGGCGCGCATCAAGCAAAGCTACAAGGGTGGGGAACAAAGTGAGCGCATCCTCCAGCTCTACGAGAAACACAATGTCAGCCCGCTGGCCGGGCTCAAGCCATTGTTGATCGTACTGATCCAGATTCCGGTTTTTGTGGCCCTGTTTCACGTTCTCGGCCAGGCCTATGAGCTGAGGGAGGCGTCGTTCCTGTGGATGGCGTCACTGGCCGAACCCGATCGCCTGTTTGGCTTTGGCGTCGATCTGCCGTTTTTCGGGGCCTACTTCAATTTGCTGCCAGTGATCATGGCCTTGTCGACCCTGGTCACCATCCAGCTGTCTCCGGCGCCGATTTCGACGGCGGCAGAACAGCGTCGCCACAACCTGTTCCTGGCCTTGATGACGGTGTTCTTTTTCCTGCTGTTCTATCCGTTCCCGTCAGGCATGGTGCTGTACTGGACAATGGCCAATATTTTGCATATCGGGCAAGCCTGGTACAGTCGACACCAAGCGACCTGATCGCCAGGGTAATCTAGGTCTCCGGAACAGGGCGCTGGGTTCGCTGTCCGATTGGATTCTGGAATTGGGCTGAAATGGCGCCCCAAAAATGCCTTGGTCATTCTGAAGATTACTTGAGTTGAAACCCGAATCCCGATCAGCCAGACGTCATTTGCCAGGGATCCTGGTCGGTTTGGTGTTGGTGGTCGTCTTGGCCTGGTGCAGTGCTGTGGCCTGGGAAGAAGACGAAGCTGTGGGGGGCGGAGAGAATGCTAAACCGCTGACTATTGAACTGCTGGGGGCAGTTTGTCAGACTGAGCCGCCTTTCAAAGCCATCCTGTCATGGGATCTGGCCGAAACTTTCGATGGACAGGTACAACTACGGATCGATTCGGCTTCGGGCCCGCTTTTCGCCGCTGGCGAGTCGGTCGGGCAAGCTGAAACTGGTGACTGGGTTGTTCCCGGAATGACCTTCGTGCTCCTGGACCAGGGCGACGGGTCGGTCATCACTGAGCTCAAGGTAGCCGCTCCGTCATGCGAGCAAGCCCCGGAGGAATCGAACGAAGCGGCCCAAGAGTTGCTGGATGAGTCGTCTTACGAAGCGGTTCAGGAAGAGTCGGAAGAGTCGCAGGAGGTGGAGGATGAGTCGCAACAAGAGCGGAGCATGGAGCATGAACTCCAGGAGGCGCCCCCGGCCGCTGCGCAACGGCGGTCTGCCCCGGCTAGCCCTGCGCCTGCGCCCAGCAGCCCGCGTTCAAGAATTGACCCGGACTTGATGTCGTTGGACGACCGTGCTTCACTGACCTTGAGCCCCCCGCGACTTCGTTATTGCGGCCAGCCCGTGGAGCAGGCAGCAGTACGCGTCAATTGGGACGCATCCGAACTGGACGCATCACGGGTGCAGATCTTTCTGGATTCGTTGGACGGTCGGATGTTGGCTGAAGGAAACGCCACGGGCGAGCGGCTTACCGGGGAGTGGGTTACCAATGGCATGCGGTTTTTGCTTTACCTTCCGGAGACTGGCAAGATCGTGGCGAAAAAGGAGTTCAGAATCTTGCCCTGCGACGTAGTGAAGTATCCAGATGAGCCTGGGACCGATGAGTCAAAACAACGGCATTGAAACGTGGAACAAAATGAAGCCGCGGCCAACTCCCTTGAATTCTGAAGTCTCGTGAGTAGCGACAGTCACTGGATGCGCCTGGCCCTTGACCAGGCGGCCGAGGCCGAGCGGCTGGGCGAGGTGCCCATCGGCGAGGTTTTGGTGGTCGATGATGAGTTGCTCGGCAGCGGTTTCAACCGGGTGATTACCGACAGCGACCCTAGCGCCCACGCTGAAATGGTTGCCCTGCGTGCTGCGGCCAGACAGCAGGGCAACTATCGCCTTCCCGGTACGACGCTCTATGTCACCCTGGAGCCGTGCAGTATGTGCGCCGGAGCGATCATCAACGCACGCATCCAGCGCGTGGTCTACGCCGCAGACGATCCAAAGGCCGGAGCTCATCTCTCCGTCTTCGAGGTTCTGGACAATCCGCGCCTGAATCATCGTTGCCAGGTTACCGCCGGCGTCCTGGCAGAGGAAGCCAGTGAAATGCTGCGAGCTTTTTTTCGAACCTGCCGGGCTCGCAGACAGGTCTTGCCTGAGAAATAGGCAACCAAGTGGTTAACGTGAGATTGGCTGCGCGGGTCCGTACGATAGTGATAACATTCAAGGTTTGCCGTTCTTAACTAAAGGATTTTGTGTGAAGACGATTTTTACTGCCATAGTGGCTATTGTTGGGGTACTTGCCCTGACAGCCTGCACCGACCCACAACCAGCACCCCAGTCGGACGCCCAAAGCGGCGCCGAAGCGGCCGAAACTGAAACCAGCGCCCGTGACACGGACAATCCGTTGCTGGCCGAAAGCCCGCTGCCGTATGGCATGCCGCCGTTCGACCGCATCGAAGACGAGCATTTCAGCCCGGCCATCGAGCAGGGGATGTCCGAGCACCAGGCCGAAGTCTCGGCCATTGCCGACAATCCCGAAGCGCCGACATTTGAAAACACCATCATCGAGATGGAGCGCGCCGGCCAGACCCTGAGCAGCGTCATGCGCGTGTTCGGCAACCTGTCGGGCGCCAACACCAACCCGAACCTGCAGGCCATCCAGCGCGAGATGGCGCCGAAGCTCTCGGCTCATTCGGATTCGATCAGCCTCAATCCGGCGCTGTTTGCCCGCATCGAAGCGCTGTACGACCAGCGCGAAGAACTGGATCTGGATGCCGAGTCGCTGCGCCTGCTGGAGCGTTACCGTCGCCAGTTCGTGCGTGCTGGCGCCCAGTTGGATGACGAGCAAAAGGATGAACTGCGTGCCATCAATACCGAACTGGCGCAACTTGGCACCGAGTTCAGCCAGAAGGTGCTGGCTGAGGTCAACGATTCCGCCGTTGCATTCGACAATGTCGAAGCGCTGGCTGGCCTGAGCGACGCCCGCATCCAGACTGCAGCGCGTGAAGCCGAAGAGCGCGGCCTGGAAGAAGGCCACTATGTGATCACCCTGCTCAACACCAGCGGCCAGCCGCCGCTGGCCTCAATGGAGAATCGAGAGGCTCGCGAGCGGGTCCATACCGCATCTCTCATCCGTGGCAGCCGCGGCAACGACAACGACACCACCGGCATTGTGGCCCGGGTTGTCGAACTGCGCGCCAACCGCGCCAGGATGCTCGGCTATGACACCCATGCCGACTATACCCTGGAAGTACAGACTGCCGGCGACGTGCCAACCGTCAACGATCTGCACAACCGGGTTGGCCCCATTGCCGTGGCCAATGCCCGTCTCGAGGGCGCCGACATTCAGAAAGTGATCAACGAGACCGAGGAAGAGCCGTTTGAACTGGCTTCCTGGGACTGGTCCTTTTACGCCGAGAAAGTTCGTCAGGAGCGCTACGATTTCGATGAGTCCCAGATTCGCCCGTATTTCGAAATGAACAACGTGCTGGTCAACGGCGTGTTCCATTCTGCCGAAAAGCTGTTTGGCATTACCTTCGTCGAGCGTCCGGACCTGCCGAGTTATCATCCTGATACCACGGTCTGGGAAGTCTTCGAAGCCGATGGCACGCCGCTGGGCCTGTTCATCACCGACTTCTACGCCCGTGCCACCAAGCGAGGCGGCGCGTGGATGAATTCCTACCGAGTCAATTCGGGTTTGCTTGGCGGCCAACCGGTGGTCGGAAATCACCTCAACGTGCCCAAGCCGCCGGAAGGCGAGCCGACCCTGCTGACCTGGGATGAAGTGACCACCATGTTCCACGAGTTTGGTCACGCCGTCCACGGCCTGTTCTCCGACGTCCATTACCCGACCTTCGCCGCCACCAGCGTGCCGCGTGATTTCGTCGAATACCCCTCGCAGGTTTATGAGATGTGGGCTTCCTGGCCTGAAGTGCTGGCCAACTATGCCCGTCACCACGAAACCGGTGAGCAGATTCCGCAGGATCTCCTGGACCGTGTCATGGAGGCGGCCATCTTCAATGAAGGCTTCCGCACCACCGAGTACCTGGCCGCTTCCATTATCGACATGGCCCTGCACCAGCTCACGCCCGACCGGATTCCGCCGGCCGATGAGATCATGGACTTCGAAGCCAAGGTCCTGACCGAAGCCGGCATGAACTATCCGCCGGTGCCGCCCCGATACCGCACCCCTTACTTCTCGCACAGCATGGGTGGCTACTCAGCCGGTTATTACTCCTACTTCTGGAGTGAAGTTCTGGATGCCGACAGCGTGCTGTGGATCCGCGAAAACGGCGGACTGGACCGCGAAACCGGCCAGCACTTCCGCGACACCATCCTGTCACAGGGCGGCAGCAAGGATGCCATGGACATCTATCAGGAATTCGCCGGTCGGATTCCCGAGATCGAGCCCCTGCTGGCGCGCCGCGGACTGGTCATCGAAGACTGAAAAACGAGCCACGGACCTGAAAGGTCCTGCCAGCTCCGGCCGATCAAAAAACAACAGCCTGCCGCCCTCCTGGGCGGCAGGATAACGAAAGCCAGAAAGTCGACCCCAGAATCCCACGCCTCCTCGACGTCTGAGTTTCACGTCGAAATCTGTCGAGTTCAGCTCGCTACACGTCGATCCAGAAGCGTAGTGCGACAGCTAACCGTTTCATCGCAGTCTGGTCAAGTTCACCGATAGGTGGTCCAACACGCTGGATTGGCAGGGTGATCAGCTTGTCAGACATGATGAATGATGGTTGGCGAAGGCCGTTGGCGCCATCTGGTGCAACGGGAATGCGAAAATCGTCGGTCTCGTCAACAACGAAAGTGGTGATTGGACACAACGTGAGACTGGCTGGCTCCACCAAGGCCAAATTGTTCTGGACAACGACCGCGGGCCGAGGTTTACCGTACGGCCCCCCGGAATAAGTCACCACGGCACCACGTTTCAGCGCCAATC
>JBLRWT010000057.1:0-8642 GCA_047921095.1 Wenzhouxiangella sp.
CTTGGACCTGGCTCGCATGGGCCGGGCCAGGGTGGTGCCCATGTATCCGGTCAAGGACGAGGCCAGCGGACGGGTCACGGTTCATCTTGAGCCGGCCTTTGATGATTTCCCCGGCTCGGACCCGGTGGCCGATCTGGCTCGATTCAATGCGTTCCTGGAGCGTCATATCCTTGAGGCACCGGCCCAGTACTGGTGGTTGCATCGACGATTCAAGACCGTACCGGAGGGTCTGCCGTCCCGTTACGAAGGAGCGAAAAGCGAAAAAACGGACTAACCGCGAAGGCCGCCAAGAGCGCTAAGGAAAGAAAAAGAAAAAGACGGATAAAAAGCGGCTATCCAAAGACGCAAAGTTCGCAAAGGAGGCCTCTTGATTTTTTTCTTCGCGTTCTTCGCGTCTTTGCGGTTAGTGATTTTTTTTACTTCCCGTCCTTCGCGCCTTCGCGGTTAGTCCGTCTTTTTGGTTCGCCTGCAGTTGTTGCAGGCGCCGGTATTTGCTGAAGGTGTAATCCGCATAGAGCCAGCTCATGGTCCAACCGGCGCGTCCGTCCAGAAACGCGGCCCGGAGCAGAAAATTGTCGATCAGACAGTATGCCGCGCGCAGATGCGGGCTGAACGTCAGCCGCACCCGCTTGCCCGCCTCGAATCGTTGCAAAGCCTGCTGTTCGGCATACAGTTGCAGCTTGCTGCGCGCATGGGTGATGTCGCGATAGACATGGTGGTGTAGCTGGCCTTCCAGAAAACCGATGCGGGCCGAATCCGTCAGGACCACTTTTTCGTGGACGATGTTGGGTGTGAAGCGTCCAAGGTCGCGTTGAAACAGGCGCAGTGGTGCGCGCGCCCAGTGGCCAAAGGAAAGATTCCGGCCGAACGCCCGCGTCAGCCATGGCAGACGGTAGCCGTGGTGAAACGGTTGCGGGTGTGCCAGGACATGATTGATTTCGCGCCGCAGTTCTTCGCTGACGGCCTCGTCGGCGTCCAGCGACAGAACCCAGTCGCTGCGGGCGCGGTCAAGCGCCCGTTGTTTCTGAATCCCGAACCCCGGCCAATCGGTCTGATCGACGTGGTCGGTGTACTGCCGGGCGATCTCCACGGTTCGATCGACGCTGCCGCTGTCGAGCACGATGATTTCGTCGGCCCAGCCGCTGACCGAAGCCAGGCAGCGCGCGATGTTGCCTTCCTCGTTCTTGCAGATCACGATCACGCTCAGCGAGTGGCAACGTCTGATTTCCGATTGCGCCAGTTCCTGGCGTCGGCGAGCGTGCACCAGGGCCAACGATATGGCGGTAAAGAAACCGAACCACACGATACCGATGTTGCGTTCGAACAACGATTCCGACAAGCCCATGACCGCCACGGTGGTCAGGCCTGCAAGTCCTGACCAGCCCAGGTGTCGTGTGCCTTGCAGGGCAGTGTGCCAGACCCGGGCCAGGCGCTTGAAGGCAATGGCCAGCATCAGCAGCAAGGTGGCCAGACCCGCAATACCGGACTGGATCAGGGCCGACAGATATTCGTTGTGCGGATGCTCGTAAATGAGCAGATGCTCTCCCAGTTCGCCGTCCGCCACGGCTTGGGCCAGCGTATCCTGAAAGACGCCGGGCCCGCCGCCGGTCAGCGGGTGTTCGCGGATCACCTCTCCGGCCACCTGCCACAATCCCACGCGGCGACCAATCGTCCCCTCGCTATGGCTGCCGTCCATAAAAGCGACCAGGTCGGTGATGCCGGCCGAAGCGCGCTGGCTCATGGGCGTGACTGGCGACAGCATGATGATCAGGGTGATCAGGGTCAAAAATGCCGGCACACCGAAGCGCCAGTGCACGGGCTGGTGGGCGCCCAGGGTAAACAGGTACACGATCAGCAACGGCGGCAGGGCAAGCCAGGCACCGCGTGAACCCGACAGGGCACTGGCGGCAATGGCGAGCAGAATGGCAACGGCGGTCAGCAGGCGGAGGCTCATCGGCAGGTTCGGGTCCTGAGCCCGGGGTAAAAGCATCAACCCCATGGCCAGCGCGATGCCGCCGAAGTAGATCGGGTTGGTCGCCCCGCCGACCCGCATTTCGAGTTCATTGCCGGTGCCGGTCAGAAAAAACCACAGCGCATAGAGACCGGCAATCGTCGCGCCCACGGTCAGGCCCAGCCACCAGGCCGGTTCAATGCTGTCGAGCCGGCGGACGAACAACAGCAGCGGAACGATCAGCAGCAGACGCAAGATCCGGGTTACAGCATCTGCCCCCTCGGTACGAACACCGTTGATCAGCCAGCCCGCGATCCACACCAATACAAACAACACGACGGCCATCAGCATCAGACGTTCGAGCGGCGAAAGGTGAGACAGACGCCAGCCGCGGTTCAGGCTGAGCCAGACAATGGCGATCAGGCCGATGAGCAGAAAGCCCGCGCCGGCCGCCTTCGGCAATACCAACCCCAGGGCCAGGGTAAGGAAAATGGTCAGCGCCACAACACGATCAAGCCAGACGGGTACACGTGCATTCATTGAGCAATGCCCTGGCAGGTGGGTCGGGACGATGTCGAGCGAAGTGAAATCGTCTTGGCTTCAGTCTTCGAGAATGAATTCGGCGCCGCAATAGGGGCAACCGGCCCGGCCGGTTTTCTCGATCGGGAGATAGACCCGGGGGTGCGAGTTCCACAGCGCCATGCCCGGCGTCGGGCAGCTAAGAGGCAGATCGGCGCGAGCGACCTTGTAGAGCCGTTCAGTATTGGCGTCAGTCAACGGCTCGCCGGAATTTGAGGGTGAACTGGCCGATACTGTCATGATCAATCCTGGTGCGATGTTGAAGGGTGCGAATTGAAAAGTGCAAATCGTTTTGCGTCGAACATTGTAACCTGCAGTCGTTGCGACGGCTGGTTCAACCCACCTTATTCACCACCCTTCCGTAGCGAGACGCCGCCAGGTGCTGTGGGTGGGGCGTTTCGCGACCGAGCGGGCCGGAGGCGTACTCGCCTGTACGGTGAGGACCCGTGACCGAGCGAAACACGCACGGTCGGCCTCTGGCCAGGCGCTTCTTGCTTTCAGCAAACCGCACCAGGCCGCCAGCCTGTGCTTCAGACGCGGGGCCTGGCGGTGCCGCAGTAGGCAGGGTGATGAATAAGGTGGGTTCAATCCAGCAGCCGTCTTGCCGCTTCCTGGTAGCGTTCGCGGGTCTGGCCGATGATGTCGGCCGGCAAAGCTGGGCCGGGTGCCGTCTTGTCCCAATCCAGGGTTTCCAGGTAATCGCGGACAAACTGCTTGTCGAAACTCGGCGGGCTGATGCCCAGGCGCCACTCGTCGATCGGCCAGAAACGTGAACTGTCGGGCGTGAGCACCTCGTCGATCAGGTACAACTCGCCATCGGCATCGGTGCCGAACTCGAACTTGGTGTCGGCGATGATGATGCCGCGGTCGCGCGCGTAGGCGGCGGCGCGGCGATAGATCGCCAGCGAGATATCGCGTACCCGGATCGCCAGGTCCGCTCCAATCAGATTCTTCATCTGCTCAAAGCCGATGTTCTCATCGTGAGCGCCGGTTGCAGCCTTGGTCGACGGTGTAAAGATCGGCTGAGACAGTCTTCCGGCCTGCTCCAGACCTTCCGGCAGGCTGACACCGGAAATCGCGCCCGTCGCCTGGTAATCCTTCCACCCGGAACCGGCTAGATAACCGCGCACGATGGCCTCGACCGGCAATGGCTGCAGGCGCCGAACCAGCATGCTGCGCGGCGCCAGGGCCGCGGCGAGGTCAGCATTGCCGAGGACTGCAGCCAGATCGTCGTCGAGAAGGTGATTGGCGACAATGTCATCGAAGCGCGTGAACCAGAAACCGGATATACGGGTGAGGATTTCGCCCTTGCCGGGAATCGGGTCGGGCAGCACCACGTCGAACGCGGACAGGCGGTCGGAGGCGACGATCAACAGGCGCTCGGCATCGACGGCATAGATATCGCGCACCTTGCCCTGGTGGACAAGCTCGAGTGGCGGGATGGGGTAATGGCTCACGGTGGCGGGGTACAATGGCGAATCAGGCCCGAATTATACGCTGGACACATTCCCAATGAAGCAACCACTGGTCATCGCCCCGTCGATTCTTTCCGCCGATTTCGCCCGTCTCGGCGATGATACCCAGGCCGTTCTGGACGCTGGCGCCGACTGGGTCCACTTCGATGTCATGGACAATCATTACGTCCCCAATCTGACCATCGGCCCGCTGGTCTGCCAGGCGCTGCGCGACTATGGCATCAGCGCGCCGATCGATGTACACCTGATGGTCGAGCCGGTCGATCGCATCATTCCGGATTTCGCCGCCGCCGGCGCCAGCCTCATCAGCTTCCATCCCGAGGCCAGCCGCCATGTCGACCGGACCCTGGGGCTGATTCGCGAGACCGGCTGCCGCGCCGGCCTGGTGTTCAACCCGGCCACCTCCCTGGACATGCTCGAATGGGTGATCGACAAGGTTGACCTTGTCCTGATCATGTCGGTCAACCCGGGTTTCGGCGGACAGAAATTCATCCCCGCCGCACTGGACAAGCTGCGCATGGCGCGCCAGATCATCGATGACTCCGGCTACGATATCCGGCTGGAAATCGACGGCGGCGTCAAGCCCGACAACGCTGCCGACATCATCGCCGCCGGCGCCGACACCCTGGTCGCGGGTTCTGCCATTTTCGGCGCCGACAATTACGCCGAGGTGATCGCCGCGATGCGATCGGGTGCCAGTCTTTCTGCCTGATTCGCCCTTCTGGCTCCCACGGCCCTGGCCCGCTACAATAACCGGCTGCGTGCCGCGAAGAATACCAACTTGAATTTCAGCGAATTCCAGCACCTGGCTGACCAGGGCTACACTCGGATCCCGGTCTGGCGCAGTATTGCCGCCGACCTGGACACGCCATTGTCGGTCTATCTGAAACTGGCCGATGGACCGAATGCTTTCTTGCTGGAGTCGGTCCAGGGCGGTGAAAACTGGGGGCGCTACTCGATCATCGGGCTGCCGTGTCGGCGTTCCTGGCGCGCCAGTGGGCGGGTGCTGGAAAAGCTTGATTTCGGGCGCGTTGTCGAGCGCCTTGATGATGTTGACCCGCTGGATGAGCTGGGTGAGGTGGTTGCCCGCACTCGCTCGCCAAGGCTGGACGATCTGCCCGGTTTTACCGGCGGGCTGGTTGGCTACTTCGGCTACGAAACCGTGGCCCTGCTCGAGCCGCGTCTGGACTTTTCCGCCAAGCCGGACGAATTGGGGGTCCCCGAGATCCTCTTGCTTGAAGCCGAAGAGCTGGCAGTGTTCGACAACCTGGCCGGCCGCCTCAACCTGATCGTCAATGCCGACCCTGCCGAGCCGGATGCCTGGCAGCGTGCCCAGCGTCGGCTCGAGCAACTGGCCCATCGATTGCGTTGCGGATCACCCGGTTATCCGCCGGCGATGAACCTGCGCGTGCCGGGCGAGGCGGACTATCGCTGTGAATTCGGTCAGCAGGATTTCATGGCCGCAGTCCAGCGCATCAAGGATTACATCCTCGCCGGCGACGTCATGCAGGTGGTGCTGTCCCAGCGCATGAGCGTCGATCTGGCGGCCCGTCCGCTGGATGTCTACCGTGCACTGCGCAGTCTCAACCCCTCGCCCTACATGTACTTTTTTGACTTCGGCGACTTCCAGGTCGTCGGCGCCTCACCCGAGGTGCTGGTGCGTGTCCAGGGTGGCCAGGCCATGGTCCGGCCAATCGCCGGCACCCGGCCGCGCGGCAAGACACCGGCCGAGGATCGGGCCCTTGAAGCGGAGCTGAAGGCCGATCCCAAGGAACTGGCCGAACATCTGATGCTGATCGATCTCGGTCGCAACGACATCGGCCGCATCGCCAAAACCGGGTCGGTGGAACTGACCGACCAGATGGTGATCGAGCGTTATTCCCACGTCATGCACCTGGTCTCGGAAGTCCACGGCAAAATCGCGGACGATGCCAGCGCAGTCGACGTGCTCAAGGCCACCTTTCCCGCCGGCACGCTGTCGGGCGCGCCCAAGGTTCGGGCGATGGAAATCATCGCCGAACTCGAGCCGGTGCGGCGTGGTATTTATGCCGGTGCGGTGGGTTACCTGGACTGGCATGGAGAGGCCGATCTGGCCATCGCCATTCGCACCGCCCTGGTCCAGGGCGGCACCCTGCATGTCCAGGCCGGGGCCGGCATCGTCGCCGATTCGGACCCGGAACGCGAATGGGAGGAAACCCTGAACAAGGGGCGGGCGCTGATTCGCGCCGTGGCTGAAGCCAGCGGGGGGCTGCACGAATGAAAGTGCTGATGATCGACAACTACGATTCGTTCACCTACAACCTGGTGCAGTACCTGGGCGAGCTGGGCGCCGATGTCGAGACCCACAGGAATGACGAGCTTTCCATCGACGATATCCGTCGAATGCGCCCGGCCGGCATCGTCCTGTCCCCCGGTCCCTGCACGCCGGACGAAGCCGGCATCTGTCTCGACGTGGTGCGCGAGCTGGCCGGCGAAATACCGATCCTGGGCGTCTGCCTCGGTCACCAGGCCATTGGCCAGGCCTTCGGCGGCAAAGTGGTGCGCGCGCGCCAGGTGATGCACGGCAAGACCTCGCCCATGCACCATACGTCCACCGGGGTCTTCGCCGGCCTGACCAATCCGTTTCGCGCCACCCGTTACCATTCACTGATCGTCGAGCGCGACAGCCTGCCGGATTGCCTGGAAGAGACCTCGTGGACCGAACTGAATGGTGGGCGCGATGAAATCATGGGCTTTCGCCACCGCACCTTGCCGCTGGAAGGCGTGCAGTTCCACCCTGAATCCATCCTGACCGAGCACGGTCATGACCTGATGAAAAACTTTCTGGACCAGTTATGAGCAAAACCCGCGACGCCCTGGCCGTGCTGGCAGAGGGCCAGAATTTGAATGACGAGCAGATGCGCGCCGCCATGACCGAGATCATGGGCGGCGACGCAGATCCCGCCCAGATCGGCGGCTTTCTGATGGCCTTGCGGGTCAAGGGCGAAACGCCGGCAGAGATTGCCGCGGCGGCCAGCGTGATGCGTGGTTTCGCCAGCCGGGTGAATATCGACCGGGAAGGGCTGACCGACATCGTTGGCACCGGCGGCGATGGCGCCTCTTTGTTCAATGTGTCCACGGCCTCGGCTTTCGTCGCTGCCGCGGCCGGGGTGCGGGTCGCCAAGCACGGCAACCGCTCGGTTTCCAGCAAGTCCGGTGCTGCCGATGTGCTCGAAGCTGCCGGTTGCCGACTGGATCTGAACGCCGACCAGGTCGCCGGCCTGATCGACGAGCTGGGCGTGGGCTTTCTGTTCGCCCCGCAGCATCATGGGGCCATGAAGCATGCAATCGGGCCGCGCAAGTCGCTTGGCTTGCGAACCCTGTTCAATCTGCTCGGCCCCCTGACCAATCCGGCGCTGGCACCCAACCAGGTCCTGGGCGTCTTTTCCGCCGACCTGGTCCGGCCAATGGCCGAGGTGATGCAGGCCCTGGGCAGTCGTCATGTGCTGGTTGTCCACAGTCGCGATGGCCTGGATGAAATTTCGCCGGTGGCGAAAACCCTGGTGGCCGAATTGAAGGACGGCTCGATACACGAGTTCGAGCTTGATCCGGCCGACCATGACGTGCGTATCGACAGCCTGGAATCCCTGGTCGTTGCCGACGCCGCGGCCAGCCTGGCCTTGATCGAGACCGCGCTGGACGGCCAGCCTGGTCCTGCTGCCGACATCATTGCGCTCAACGCCGGCGCGGCCATTTATGTATCAGGGCAGGTGCCGGATCTGGCCGCCGGCATTGTCACCGCGCGCAGTGTTCTGGCCAGCGGCGCCGGCCTGAAGCGCTTGCAGACCTATGCCGCGCGGAGCCGGGCGCTGTGAGCGCCGATATCCTGAAAAAAATCCTGGCGGTCAAGGCCGAAGAAGTTGCGGCGGGCAAAGCCGAGCGCAGTCTGGCCGAGATCAAAACGCGCGCGGCCGACCAGCCGGCCTGTCGCGATTTTGCCGGCCGTCTGCGCCAGCGGGCCGCAACCAGCGCCGATGCGGTCATTGCCGAAATCAAGCGCGCCTCACCCTCGGCCGGGGTGATTCGCGCCGATTTTGACCCGGCCGACATCGCTCGCTCCTACCAGCGTGGCGGTGCGACCTGCCTGTCGGTATTGACCGACCAGCCCTTCTTTCAAGGTCATTCCGACTACCTGGTCCAGGCCCGTGCCGCCTGTGATCTGCCGGTCCTGCGCAAGGATTTCATCATCGATGCCTGGCAGGTCTGGGAAACCCGTGCCCTGGGTGCCGATGCGCTGCTGCTGATCGTCGCCGCGCTGGACGATGCCCGCCTGGCCGACCTGGCCGCGCTCGGCAACGAACTGGGCCTGGCCGTGCTGGTCGAAGTCCACGACGAAGCCGAACTGACCCGCGCCCTGGCCGTACCCGGAGAACTCATCGGCATCAACAACCGCGACCTGAGGACCTTCGAGACGTCGCTCGCCACCACCGAACGCCTGATGCCGCTGCTGGGCGACGACTGCCTCGCCGTGGCCGAAAGCGGCTTGGCGACGAGCGCTGACCTGGCCCGCCTGTCGGCCTGCGGCGTCAACGCGTTTCTGGTCGGCGAAACCCTGATGCGCCAGGCCGACGTCACCGCCGCCACCCGGGCGCTGCTGG
>JBLRWT010000058.1:0-8642 GCA_047921095.1 Wenzhouxiangella sp.
ATCCAGGTCCGCGATGGCCAGCGGGTTTTCGGGGCTGTGGTCATCCGGCCAGCTCACCGGTTCGTCCGGTCTGGCCGGTCGGCCGGCTTCGGCCAGGCGTAAAGCTTCGACCTCCTGGTGATGACGCCGGGAGTAGCCGGCGAAGCGGGCGAACATGGCTGCCACTTCCTCGTTATCCCGTTCCTTCATCAGGGTCGCCAACTGATCGTAGCCATTGGCTGCGTCGGCTTCGAGGATGGCCGCGCAGTGCAGGAAGGTATGCAGGTCGTCAAACATGACTCACCCGAACAACCATTCGATCAAGCTGATGGCGATCAGGATCAGCGCCAGGAAAATGCCGAAGAACCAGGCTGTGCGCCAGCCTCCAAGAGGCTTGCCGTGGTGCGCTTCGATCTTCATGACCGATACATGGGCGATGAAGTACACCACGATCACGACCAGTCCGAACAACAGGATCTCAGACATGTTTCAGCTCCGTTGGGGCGGCGGGTTGACGCCACGGCAGATGGCTGCGACGCAGGGCATCGCCAAAGGCGATCAAAAACAGGATACCGCCGATGATGGCGATCAATGCGCCAATGCCCATGACCGCCATGCCGCCGATCTGGGCCAGTGATTCCAGGCCCTGGTCGGCGCCGGCGGTCTTGCGCTGGACACCGTGGCCGCCGGAAAAGGCCAGGCCGATGATGTGCAGCATCTGTCCGGGCCCGTAAACCCAGGGCAGGGCCAGCATCAGTCGCTTGCTGGCCGGGGCGAAACCGAACGCGGGCAGCAGGTGCAGGCTCAAGGCCATGAAGGTCAGGGTGATGGCGACGATGCAGCCGTGATAGTGGGCCGGCACCATGGTGTTGGATTCATTGATCAGGAAACCCAGCGCGCCACCGAAGCCGAACAGCAGGATCGAGAACATCAGCGATGCCCGCAGTGCACGCTGCTGGGTGTCGGGGGTGAAACGGGTGCGCAGCCACGCCACCGTGAGTGCCAGGCCAATGGGGCCGGCAGCCACACCGCCGGCGGCCGCCATCAACCAGATGAAAAAGGTGCGGTGGCCGGGGCTGCCGACATCGAAATACAGGTAACCCCAGATCGCCAGAAAGGCCGGGGTGATGCCGGCGATCAGCAAGTACAGCGTGACGCGCGGGCTCAGGGGATTGCGGATGCCGCCGGCGCATGCCAGCCACAGCCAGGCGACCAGCATCAATTGCACCCAGGCAAACTGAACCACGTGGCCACCACCCCAGAACAGCACCTCGTAGAATTGCGGCCCGAACAGGTAACCGGGCATGGTGAACAGTGACCAGAGCAGCGCGCCACCGGACAGGACCATGGCGATCACGCCGGACTGGACGCCAAAGCGCATCACCCCTTCGGCCGCCTGCGGTGTGCTGACGGGGAGCGGGTTGAACAGGGCGCGCAGGGCGCTGAGCATGACGCCGGCCCCGAAGACACTCAGGCCGGCAAGAAAGACCGTGTTGTCCAGCACCGGGATGTAATTGCTCATGATGGCCTCACCCGGGCTGAACGGCCCCAGCGCCAGCAATACCGAGCCGGCAATGACAATGGCCAGACCGGCCCAGGCGGCAATGGCGCCCGAGGGTTTCGAGGCCAGGGTCCAGAGCATGGCGCCCAGGGCGGCAAACCAGACCAGGACCGAAAAATCGACGTGGGCAACGATGGCCAGGTGAAAGAAATTCTGCACCGGCAGCAGATCCTGGACCCAGGGCGTGCGCGAGGCGACGATCAGGATCACGAACAGGCCGGACAACAGCAATGCGGCCACGGCCGTGATCAGCCAGGCGCCGGCCAGGTGGCGGCGATAGTCGGTCGGGATGGTCAGTTCCCAGCGGTGCGTGTTCATGATGGGTCCTCGGGTGATTGACGCAGTGAAATGGTGCCGTCGCCGATCGCGAGCAGGGCGGACTCTCCCGGTGCGAGTTCGAGCACGAACCGCTCGCTCAAGGTATATCCGCTCCTGTCATCGCCGGCATCGGGACGATTGTGTGCACTATCGTGCAGGACCAGCTCAAGTTCGTAGTGACCGGCGGGCAGGGGCAGGAATTGGAGAAAATAGGCGCGCCCGTCGCCGTGCATGCCGGCCGGAGCGATGAGTCGGTCGATCAGGGTTTCACCATTCATGACCAGGTGGATCCGGGTCGGCGCGCGGCCACGCTCGCAGACTTCAGTGACCCGGCGGGTCGGCGGTAACGCTAGGCGTTCCTGCTCACTGAGCTGGCGGCAGGGCTGAAGGCGCGCGGCCAGGTGAGCGACGCTGATCTTGAGTTCGCCGTGGCCCTCCGGCACCGGCGCGAAGGCCGGTCCCTGGCCCAGGGCTGCGATCAGGGCGATAAAGCCCAACGCAGTCAGTGCCTGCACAACGATGCGCATGGCACTGTTCATGACACTGCCTCGCTGTCGCTTGCGCGCGCAGCCAGGCGCTCTCGAAAGCGGCTCAGGCTGGCGCGCAGACGATGATGCTCGCCGTAATTTAACCACTCGACCAGAATCTGGTCGCGCGGAACACGCGCACGCAGCCCTGGTTGGCGGCTGCGCTCGATGCGCTCATCGGTCCAGGTATTGCCCAGGCGATGGTGGCAATCGCAGTCACCGCAGCCGGTAATCACCACCCCTGCGTATCCGTTCTTGCGTAATGCATGGTCGATGGCTGACGGTGGCAGCATGCCGATGCAGGGCAGGCTGGCGCGAGTGATTCCAGCCTCATCCAGTTCGCTGAGCGCGGGGCCGTGGTCACAGCCGAAAACCATGATGTCCTGGTCGCCACTGGCGTCGGGTACCGCCTGGCGCAGGTCGTCCATATCGAGGTGTGGCATGTCGATGCCGGTCGTCAGTGGTACGCGGGCGCGAAACAGGGAAGAGGATGGGCAAGAACCGGTGCAGATCCCGCAGGACACGCACAGGTCGGCGTTGACTTTTGCCTCGAGCTCGAAGTTGCGGCCATCGCTGCGGGGCACCATGTCGATGGCGCCATACGGGCAGTCCTCGGCGCAAAAGCCACAGCCGGTGCAATCGGGCAGGTGAACTTCGGCCGGCGCCTGGCGGCGAACCGGTGGCAGCCAGGGCAGGGCGACCAGGAACAACGTGGCGCCGGTGCCAACCGCCCAGGCGACGCTCTCGGACGTCATCGACTGCAACGGGAAAATGGCCAGGTAGAACCAGTCGATATCCAGGCTCAGCGGCACCCGGTCCAGGTCGGCGGGCGCGTGACTGTGAACGGGCATGAAAATGGCCAGGATCAGCAAGGCCAGCAGGCTGCCGATCATCAGCCGTCGGGGCGGGTTGATTCGTGGCAGCTTGACCCGCAACAGGTGAAACCAGATCGCCAGTACCACGATGATCGGCAGGCCGACCAGGTGGATGAATGCGATCAGGGTAAACAGTCGCGAACCAACGGCTTCCTGGCTGATGAAGCTGCGGCTCATCGGATCGGTAAAAATCGGCAGCCAGTCGAGCATGCGCGAGCTGTTGACGGCAACATACTGCGCCAGTTCATCCCAGACCATCCAGTAACCGGTGATGCCGAACAGGATGACCAGCCAGACCAGGGGAACGCCAGTGACCCAGGAGAACCAGCGCGGCCCGCGGTGGCGACCGCGAATCAGCTCGCGCACGATGTGCGTGACAAGGGTGATGACGGCGGCATCGGAGGCATAGCGATGCAGGCTGCGCATGATGCCGCCGGCAAACCACTGGTCATGGGTCAGCGCCTCGACCGACGCCCAGGCCCCTTCCAGGCTGGTGCGATAGAAAATGAACAGGTAGATGCCGGTGACCAGCGCAATCCAGAAGAAGTAAATGGTCAGCGCACCGAGAAAATGCATCGGATTGCGCTCGCTGCTGAACGCCCGTGACAGCACGGCTTCGAGCCGGGCCAGCCACCGTGCTGGCAGCAGTTTTTGGGGGTGGGCGGCGGTATTCATGCCGACAAGACATGCCGGCGGCGAATCTCCATGCCGAGCCAGATCATCGCGGTGCCGAGAACCAGAATGCCGATGAAAATTCCCACGAACAAGGAGTAGTCGAAGTAATAGCGATCGCCGCGGGCATCGTAGACCGTGCAGAACAGACGCACGCGGTTGCCGATGCGGGTCAACAGACCGTCATCCGGCGCGGGACGTCCCAGCACCAGGTTCTTCATCGGTTCGACCAGCAGCGGGGTGGCGAATATTTCGCCGTAGACCTGACGATGAACATGGCCTTCCGGGTCGATGATGCTGACCTGGACCGTGTGATCGTAGCCCCGTGGTGAGGGCTGGTACATGAAGCCGAGATCAGCCATCAGGCGCTCGAGTCCCTCAGGGTCGTCGCTGCTGAGGAATTCCCAGTGACGATTGTTCGCCCCATGTCGACGGGCGTACTGGCTCATGGCTGCCGGCGTGTCGACCGGGTGATCGAAACCGATGGTGAGAAAATGGAAGCTGTCGTCACCGAGTGCGTTGCGGGCGATCTGGACCACCCGGTTCAGGTGCCGGGTGGTGACGCTGCAAGAGTGCACACAGGCGGTAAAGATCATGCTGATGGCCAGTGGCTTGCCGATGTAGTCGTGCAACTCGACGCGCTCGCCGTTGGCTGTGAACAGTTCCATGTTTGAAAGCTGATTGCCCAGCGCGGCCTGGCTGTAGTTGATCGCCTCGCGCTCCAGGTCGGAGGCCATGGCCGTGCCGGCCAGCAGCAGTCCGGCCAGCAGCGTGGTCGCCGAACCGGCCTTTTTCATGTCCAGGCCGTGGCGGCGAACAGCGCCAGCAACAGCAGGCCAAGTTGAACCAGCGAGGCCTTGAACGCACGCATGGCCAAGGGCCGGGTCGGGGAGGCGACCATGGCCAGGGTGGTCCAGGCCAGCCAGCCGCTGCCAGCCAGTACCCCAACCCAGAACAACGGGTGGCCCACGACTACCGCCAGGGCGATGCTCGATGCAATCAACGCGGTGGTGTTGTACAGGTTCCAGCGGGCGGCGGTCTGGCGGCCGTGGGTCACCGGCAGCATGGGCACGCCGGCACGTCGGTAGTCATCATCCAAAGCGATCGCCAGCGACCAGAAATGGGATGGGGTCCAGAGAAACAGTACCAGGGTCAGCAGCATGATGTTCAATGACAGCACTTCGCCACCGGCGGCGGCACCAGCCAGCACGGCCCAACTGCCGGCCGCGCCTCCAATCACGATGTTCCAGTGGCTGCGGCGCTTGAGCCAGGCAGTGTAGATCAAGGCATAGGTCAAGGCGCCGGCGAGGACAAACACCCCCGACAGGGCGCCGAACAGCCAGCCGGCCAATACACTGCCGGCCAGCATCTGGGTGAAGAATGCCAGCGGCCAGACGCCTGAGGGAGCGAGCTGGCCGCTGGCAAACGGCCGCTTGTTGGTGCGGCCCATGACCGCATCGATATCGCGGTCAAAGTAATGGTTGAAAGCACCCGCGCCGCCGGCGGCGATCATCACCGCCAGACCGAACAGCAGCATGTCGATCACGCCCGGCCACTGGCCACTGGCCAGCATCAGGCCGCCAAGTCCCGACAGGGCAATGGCGAAGCCGATGCGCAGCTTGAACAGGGCCACGCACAGGCCGATGATTCCCAGCCCGGTAACATCTGCCGGCGGCATCCGTGCCGCCGACAGGGTGGTCTGGGCAACCGGCCGGCTCATCAACTGAACTTCCAGACCGAGGCCAGGTAGCCGTAGTTGATGAAGAAGTAGACGACAAAGACCAGCAACAGGAACATTGCCAGGATGAACGTGCCCGGCGCCGGGAAGCCCTTGATGCCGACCCCGATCTTGCTGTGGTCGGTGAGTGAGGTGGCCGGGCCACGCAGCATTTCCGGGCGGTTGGTCGTGTAGTTGGCCAGTCCCTTCTTGCGCCCGAACAGGATCGTACCGACGATGACCACCACGAAGACCGCGCCGCCGGTCACGGCCATGATGGCGCTGACACCATTCAGGCCCATCATCGTATAGGCCATGCCCGAATACGCCCACTCGAAGGCCGAGCCGGTGAAGGCCATGTCCCAGTGACGACGAGAAACGCCCAGGGTGCCTGCGCCCATCATGAAGAACGCCTGCAGCGCGGTGCCGATCCCGAACAGCCAGGGCTGCCACATGGCGAGTTTCGGCCACAGCAGCTCACGCCGGAACAGGACCGGTACCAGCCAGAAGCTCATCGCCATGAACGCCATGGTCGTGCCCAGGGCGACGGTGCCGTGGAAATGACCGGGGACATAGATGGTGTTGTGGATCAGGAAGTTGATCTGCTCCGAACCCATCACCACACCCGAGATGCCGCCGATAAAGCCGAAGCCGACCAGTGAAATGAACATGCCGGAAAACACCGGGTTGCCCCACGGCGCCTTGCGCAGCCACTCGAACAGGCCGCGGTTATGGCCCTTTTCGCGCTGGGCGACCTCGATGGCTGCCGGGATCGAGAAGGCGTGGATCAGGCTGGCGAGCACGGCCAGGTACATGGCGTAGCTGGTGTTGAAGATCTTCCACTCGGTGCTGAGTCCCGGATCGCCCAGCAGGTGATGGGCCGAGGCAATCGAGATGAACAGGATGTAGAGGAAGAACGCACCGCGACTGACCTTCTCCGACATCGGCTTGGCGCCGAAGACAATAGCGGCAATGGCATACCAGACGGCCACGTGCGCGGCGACATTGATCTGCTGCGAGGTATGGCCCAGGCCCCACCAGACCAGCCGGTACATCAGCGCGTCGATCTCGCTGATATAGCCGATCGACCAGAGGAAGGTCGGAATCAGGATGATGGCGCCGCAGGCCACCGTGAATACGGCCAGAATGGCGGCGGTCAGCGCACCGAAGGTCACCAGTGGAATGGACCCTTCGTAGGTGCGCTCATCACGCGCGATGACCAGGGTGCCAAAGAAGATGAAGACCGCAATCAGCGCCCCGACCGCGAACAGGATCAGTCCAAGGTAAAAGTGCGGCGCGGCCGGCATGGGCACATAAGAGGTCATCATGACGCTAGACCCGCCCTGCAGGATGGCGACCGCCGTGGTCGCCGCACCAATCAGCATCAGGCCGAATGCGAGCCAGCCCAGTCGGGGTGTGGCCAGGCGGCAGCGCAGCAGGACGGCGGAGCAGAAATACAGCAGGGCGATCTCGAAAAACAGCACCCACACCAACAGCGTGACGATGCCATGACCGGTCAGCGCGGTATAGAACCATTGGGCGTCAAGAATCTGGACTGCCGGCCAGCGGGTCAGGGCGACCAGCAATCCGAGCAGGCCGCCGACGGCAAGGAAAACCGTTGCGGCGATGGCGTTGGCCTTGATCAGGTTCTCGGCCGAACGGTGAAAGACCAGCCCCGACTCAGGGCAAGTGCGAAATTGCGGTTTGGCGTTCACGGGTGGCTCCCTTCGTTATTCGCTTGTCGCAACGGACGGACCGTCGACGACATACAGTTTGCTGAGCATGGCGTGATGCAGGATTCCGCAATACTCGTTGCAGATGACCGCGTATTCACCGGTCTCGGTTGGCGTGATATTCAGCACCATTTCATAGCCCGGCAACACCTGGAAGTTGATGTTGATCGGCTGGATGGACAGGCCGTGCTGCCAGTCGGTCGAAGAGATGTGCAGGCGGTAGGTCTGGTCCTTTTCCAACTCGAGAATCGGGTACCAGTCCCACAGTCTGGCCAGCAGGTAGATGTCGCTGCCGGCAGGCGGGCGCACGACCGGAATGTGACGATCGGTTTCGTGCCGGATCGTGTTGGCTTCAACGAATGCATTGACCTTTTCATTGAAGCGCTCCGGTGTCACCCGGTAGGCTTCACCCGAATAGTTCTGATCGCCATAGACATGCCAGAACGGCATGAAGAAAAACATGATCAGGCACCAGACCAGGGCAATTCCGATCCAGACGGTTTCGACGCGATCGACTGGCTGCTTCCACCAGAGCTTCTGCGAGGGAGGATGAATGGCTGACATGACTTTATCCTTGGATTCTTGTTCTGGTGGCACCCACGGCCGCCAGGTCTACTAGCGGCTGATCGGGATGGTGACGATCTCCATCACGCCCCAGATGATGTAGGTGACCGTCGGAATGGTCACGCCGAGAAAGAGCAGCAGGAACGGGTTGTCGAGCATGCGCTGCATCAGCGGCGGTCGTTCCTCATCGTGCTCGTCGCGGGGATCGAGAATGGGTGGCAACTTCGGTTTGCGCTCCCCTTGGGACTGGTCGGCTGACTTGTCGTGCTCGCTGCCGTGAACCTGGCTCATGGCCGTCTCCTGCTGTTGATGTATGTTTTATGCATCTTTATGCCGGCAAGTGCCGGTGCCTGGAAAGATTGCATCAACTCTTGCACCCGATCATTGATGCGGATCAAACATTTCTTTTCTGGGCCAAATTTGATTCCGGTCATATCCCGCTCTGGACCGACTGATTAAAGTCGGCGCCATAAACGACACCTACACAGGGAACAAATCGTGACCAACACCTCAACTGACGGTTATCTCGGAAAAGCAGCCGGATGGATCGCAGCATCAGTCGCCGGCTTGATGCTTGTGGCTTGCGTCCCCCAACCGGCGCCTGTTGCTCCGGCCTCCGATCATTGGCTGCCGGTTGATCGGTCAGGTGTTGTCCATGCCCACCTGCAAGCGGTTGATCATGGATGCGTGTTTGAC
>JBLRWT010000059.1:0-8591 GCA_047921095.1 Wenzhouxiangella sp.
TGGCATCTGGGCTCTGACCGCCCCCTTGCCTCGCCAGCGCCGGGTTGCCCTGCGTCACCGGCTGCGCGCGCAACTCGACAACCGTCGCGTAGTGGCCGCCGATATTCTTGTGCTGTCCCGGGCCAAGAGCGGCCGCACCTGGCTGCGTGCCATGCTTTCGCGTCTGTACCAGAACAAACATGGGCTGGCGGAAAACCAGTTGCTGGAATACGACAACTTCGCCCGGCAAAACGCCGCGGTGCCCGTCGTGGCGATGACTCATGGTCACTATCTGGACCAGCTTGCGCGTCATCCACGGCATGGCGAAAAGCTCCGTTCGATGCCGGTGGTCTTCCTGTTGCGCGATCCGCGCGATGTGGCTGTGTCCGAATACTTTCAATCGACTCGCAGAGCCAGCGCCTACAAGCGTGAAATGTACCAGGTTGAATCATCCGCATCGATGTTCGACTTCGTCATGCAGTCACCATTGGGGCTTCCGGCCATTTGCGACTACCTGAATAGCTGGGATCGCGAACTGGACGACTGGCAGCGGGTCTATCGGCTTTACTACGAGGATCTAAGGGCAGAACCGGAGGCCGAGATGCAGCGCCTGCTGACGTTCCTGGGCCAGAATTTCGATACCGATGCGATTCGGGATGCGGTGGAATTTGCCTCGTTCGAAGCGCTCAAGCGCAAGGAGCGCGACAATTACTTCAGGAACAGCAGGCTCCAGGCCAAGGATACCGAAGACCCTGATTCGTACAAGGTCCGGCGTGGCAAGGTCGGGGGCTATCGCGATTATTTCAGTGCTGATGAACTCGACCGGATCGACCGATTCGTTGAAGAACGTTTGGGGCCGAAACTCTTTGCCAGGTTCCAGCGGGATTGATGCGCACCCTGATTCTGCCGTGCGAAACGCGGGTCCGTGAATTTGATGCCAAATTGCTGTTGGCGGTGATCGCTGGCACGCGAGGCACACCCACTATTGTGGGATCCAAGAAAAGCATCGACCTGAACCTGGACCGCTACCCGAATGGTGTCTACGTCGGCAAGAGCGTGACAGCGCGTTCCCGTCACAACCTGGCCCTGGCCCGCTCGTGTGATCATCGAGTGGCCTTGTGGGACGAGGAAGGGCTGGTCTGGGCCTCGCGTGAAATTTACTGGCGGACCAAGGTCGATGGGGCCACGCTGAACGAGCCGGAACTGTTGATTGCGTGGGGAAATGACAATGCCGCGGCGTGGCGCGAGCACCCCGAATATGCCGGCGCGCAGATTGCTGTCTGTGGCAATCCCCGGGCCGACCTGCTCAAAAAGCCCCTCCAGCCCTTGTTTTCCGATGAGGTCAAGGCCATCAGTGACCGGCATGGTCGGTTTATCCTGATCAATACCAATTTTTCTCGCGTCAACCACATTCAGCCACGACAGAGCCGACACCTCAAATGGTTGCGCGAGCAGCGTCCCGATGATCCGCGTGGCGGATTTGCCGCCCACAAGTTCGAGTTGTTTCACGCCTTCATCGATGCGATCCCGCAGCTGGCTACGACGTTGCCGGACATCAATTTCATCATCCGGCCGCATCCGAGTGAGCGCAGTGAAACCTGGGAAGCGATTGCTGCGTCGCTGTCCAATGTCAACGTCGCCAGGAATGGCAACGTGCTGGCCTGGCTGCTGGCGGCCGACGGCCTGATCCACAACGGCTGCACCACGGCGCTGGAGGCGTTTCAGCTCGGGCGGCCGGCATTGGCCTACCGGCCGGTGGTTTCATCCAGTTTCGATCATCCCCTGCCCAATGGAATCAGCGTCTCCTGCCCGGACCTGGACAGCCTGCAAGCCGCCGTCGTCGGGTGCCGGAACGACCCTGAGGCTGCCTTCTCAGCCCAGGCCGCGGGCGGCGCACGTGACACCATGGCACAGGCGATGGCTGGCCTGGACGATGAAGAGCTGGCCAGCGAGCGCATTCTTGATGCCTTGCAACCGCTATTGAACAATGCCGAACCTCCCGCCAGCAGCCGACCGCGAACAGCGGGCCTGGCCCTCGGGCTGCGCAGGCTTTTCCGGCGTGTCGAACACCGTCTGCCTGGCACCGCCAATTACCGCCCCTATCTTGCACACATGTTCCCGGACACCTCACTCGACGAGGTTCGTCATCGAGCCGAGCTGATGGCCGAGTTCCTCGGGTTGCCAAAATCGGTTCAGATCAAGGAACTCGACCAGAATGTATTCGATGTGACGCCAGTGGGGTGAGGCTCGTTGCTGGCAAGGGCTCTGACTTGGCTGGCGTTGCTTGGTACAATGGCGATGAGCAGTTTCAGCCACTTTTTCACAAACCCTGACGGGGATGAATTCATGACTCGCGTAAAAATTCTGGGCGCTGGCTCGATCGGCAACCACCTGGCGCATGGCGCTCGCCAGCAAGGTTGGGAAGTCACCCTGTGCGATATCGACGAGGCGGCACTGGAACGGACTCGAAGTGACATATACCCGTCAAGGTATGGGCAGTGGGACGAGCAGATCCGCCTGTGTCTTCCCGAATCGACGGCGGGTGAAAGCTTTGATGTTGTGATCATCGGAACGCCACCCGACAGCCACATTCCGTTGGCAATGGCTGAAATCCGCAATAGTTCGCCACGGGTGGTGTTGATCGAAAAACCGCTGTGTCCTCCTGAACTCGAGCCCAGCACGGGGCTGATCGAACTGGCCGCAGAGAATAACGTGCGGGTTCTGGTCGGCTACAACCATCGCCTGACCGAGCATACGAAGATCGCCGCGGCCTGGCTGGCCGAGCATTCGATCGGTGAAATCACCACACTGAGAGCCATGACCCGTGAGCACTGGGGCGGTATTTTCGGGGCACATCCCTGGCTGGATGGTCCGGCCGACAGCTATCTCGGCTTTACCTCGCGCGGCGGCGGTGCGCTCGGCGAACATAGCCATGCCATCAACATCTGGCAGCATTTCGCCCGGCTGGCCGGGCTGGGTGAAATTACCGAGGTCATGGCGATGCTTGACGAAGTGGAAGCCGATGGCGCCGCCTATGATCGCATTGCCCAGCTGTCCGTACGCACCGACAAGGGTCTGGTCGGCACGATCGTGCAGGATGTGGTGACGCGTCCGGCTCAGAAGTGGTTGCGGATGGAAGGCACGGAGGGCTTCCTCGAGTGGCAGGTCAGTGTCGACCCGGATCATGACCTCGTTCGCCTTGTTCAGCATGATGGCGAGGTGCTGGAAAAGCGTGTCGCCAAGACCCGGCCGGATGACTTCCGCGGCGAGATCGAGCACATCGGCGAACTGCTTGAGGATCACGCCATGGATTCCGTGCTCGACATTTCGACTGGAATTGAAACCATGCAGGTCATTGTGGCCGCGCTGGCCTCGGCGCGCGAGTCCCGCCTGGTCAAGGTAGATCGCTGAACCACGTGTTGGGAGAAAAACGAATTCTGGTCGTCGTGCCGGCACGCGGTGGCAGCAAGGGCATCCCGATGAAAAACCTGCTGCCTGTTGCCGGCAAGCCGTTGCTGGTTCATACGGCGCAGCTTGTCGGTCAGATGGACTGGATCGACCGCGCGGTTGTTTCCACCGACCACCTGGTGATTCGCGACATCGCCGTCGAGCATGGTCTCGACGCACCCTTCATGCGGCCCACGGACTTGTCCGGAGACCGGATTGGCGATGTGGACGTGCTTGTTCATGCCCTGACCGCCACTGAAGCCGAAGATGGCCATCGATACGATGTAGTCGTGATGCTGCAACCCACATCGCCGCTCAGGACGGCCAGCCACGTCAGGGCATGCGTTGACAAGCTTGTTGACGAAGCGCTGGACTCGGTCTGGACCGTCAGTCCGACCGATCTGAAATCCCATCCGCTCAAGCAGATGACGGTGGATGAGAATGGCAGAATGGCTTACTTCGATCCCCAGGGCGCCGAGATCATCGCCCGGCAGCAATTGAAGCCGGTCTATCATCGCAATGGGGTCGCTTACGCATTGCGGCGCGAGACCTTGCTTGATCATTCATCGCTGCTGGGTGAACGAGCCGGCGCACTGGTGATCGAAGAGCCGCAGGTCAGCATCGACACCCTCGACGATGTCGCCCGTGTTGAAGCTGTACTTCTGGAGCGCGCCCACGCTGGCGAGTCCGTCGCCCCGATCGATCGCAAACTTCGTCCGCGGCGGCTGGTGGTTGATATCGATGGCGTGTTGGCCGAAGCTGTTCCGGATCTGGATTATGCACAGGCCGGGCCGATCCGGGAAAATGTCGAGCGGGTCAATGCCCTGTTCGAACACGGCTGTCACATTGTTCTGTTTACCGCGCGCGGTTCCGGCACGGGACAGGACTGGTCGGAGGTCACTGCCGAGCAAATGAAGCGCTGGGGAGTGCGCTATCATGAGCTGCGCTTCGGCAAGCCTCCGGCAGATTACTACATTGATGATCGCCTGGTGAACCTGAGCCAGGCGCTCTCCCTGTGCGGTCTTGAGGAGCCGCTCAACCCTTAACGAATAAAGGTGTTCAATGAGCAAGGTATTCGAGAATCTCCATATCTTCGAGATGGCCAACAACCACCAGGGTGATGTTGCCCATGGCCTCAAAATCATCGATGCAGCGGCCAAATTGGCACGCGAGCATCGTATCCGGGCTGCGGTAAAACTGCAGTTTCGCGAGCTCGACAGCTTTATTCATCCAGCTGCCCGCGGTCGTGATGACATCATGCACATCCCGCGCTTCGAGAGCACCCGGCTCAGCGACGAGCAGTTTCGCCAACTCGCCAACGCGATGCGTGCGACGGGACTGGTCAGTGTCGCCACACCGTTTGACGAAGCATCGGTCAGCCTGTGCCAGTCGCTGGGAATCGACATCCTGAAAATCGCCAGTTGCTCCGCGGCCGACTGGCCGCTGATCGAGGAAATCGCCCGGGCCAACAAACCGGTGATTGCCTCCACCGGGGGCCTGTCGATCTACGAGATCGACAACCTGGTGACCTATCTGAGCAAGCGGGTACCGGAGCTGGCGATCATGCATTGCGTATCGATGTACCCGACGCCGCTCGAACATCACTCGATGAATTTCATGGCCAAGATGATTCGTCGTTATCCCTACGTCACGATAGGTTATTCAGGTCACGAGGCCCCGGATAACACCGATGTGGTCATGGTCGCCGTTGCCCAGGGTGCGAAATTGCTGGAACGACATTTCGGGGTTGAAACCGACGAAATTTCGCTGAACAAGTATTCGATGAATCCGAAAGAGGCCGGCGAATGGCTTTCGGCCGCCCAGCGAGCACGCGCCGTAATGGGCGTGGACGATGGCAAGCACGTTGGTCAAAAGGAATACGAATCCCTGTTGCAGTTGCAGCGCGGCGTTTTCGCCAAGCGGGCAGTGCGGAAGGGTGAAGAGCTACGCCGTGAGGACGTCTATTTCGCCATGCCTTGCCAGGACGGTCAGCTGACGTCGGGTCAGTTTGGCCAATACCGTGCCCAGTACGTGGCTACCCGCGACTATCGCCCGGACGAGGGCGTTTATGAGAGTGCGAAGGAAGACAAGTACACGCAATTGCGAGGCATCCTGCATGATGCCAAGGGTCAGCTTTACGAGGCCGGTATCGCCCTGGGTGATGACGTTACCATCGAGGTTTCACATCACTACGGACTGGATCGATTCCGCGAAACCGGGTGCGTCCTGATCAACTCAATCAACCGGGAATACTGCAACAAGTTCCTGATCATGCTGCCGGGCCAGAAGCACCCGCACCACAAGCACAAGGCAAAGGAAGAAACTTTCCATATGCTGTGGGGCGATCTGGAAGTCGATCTTGACGGTGACATCATTCACCTGAAGCCAGGTGACAAGCTGCTGGTCGAGCGCGATCAGCTACACGCGTTTCGCACCCGCAACGGCGCGATCTTCGGCGAGATTTCGACCAAGTCCATCCGCAGTGATTCCTACTACGCCGACGAAAAGATTGCCGCCATGGATCCCATGGAACGCAAGACCATCGTCGAAAGCTGGTAAAACTGCTCCTGACCGCCAAGAGCGAAAAGACTGACTAACCGCGAAGACGCAAAGTTCGCAAAGAAGAGCTTTTTAGTTCTCTTCCTTGGCGTTCTTCGCGTCTTCGCGGTTAGTCGCTTTCAATGCTCTTTGCTAGCTTTTGACGTCGCGCAGTGCCGCCAGGATCTGGTCCATGTCCTGGCTGGTGTGGGCAGCGCTCAATGAAATGCGAAGCAGGTTCAGTCCCGCCGGCGTGGCCGGTGGGATCATCAGGTTGGCATAGACGCCGGCATCCAGCAGTTTGCGCCAATGGGCCAGGGCGGTGGCCCGGTCAGGCAGGATGATCGCGGCAACCGGCCCGGGAACGGCACTGCCCAGGACATAACCCATTGCATTAACTTCTGAATGCAGGCGATTGATATTGCTATGTAATTGCCGGCGAAGATCCTGGCCGTCGAGTAACAATTCAAGCGCCTTTCGGGTAGAGGCGATCACGGCCGGCGATGGTGAGGCGGTAAAAATGTAAGGGCGGCTGGCCAGGCGCAACAGTTCCAATTCCGGATGCGGGCTGACGCAGAATCCGCCGATGCCGGCCAGGCTCTTGGAGAATGTGCCAACAACGAAATCGACCTGGTCCAGAAGCCCGGCCGATTCAGCCAGCCCCAGGCCGCGTTCGCCGAATACGCCGAAGGAATGGGCCTCATCGACCATCAGCCAGGCCCCGTGACGATTCTTGACCTCGACAAACTCTGCCAGCGGAGGCTGGTCGCCAAGCATGGAATAAAGGCCCTCGATAACGACCAGGGCCTTGCTGGCGTCATCACCCAGGCGCCCCAGGCGCCGATCGAGGCTTTCCGGATCATTGTGGCGGAAGCGGATGGTCTGGGCATTGCTGAGCCGGCATCCATCATAAATGCTGGCGTGGCTGTCGGAGTCGACCAGCAAGTATTCGCCAGCGCCTGCCAGGCTGGAAAGCGCACCGAGGTTGGCCTGGTAGCCAGTCGAAAATACGATCGCGGATGACCAGCCGAATGCTGCAGCCATCTCTCGCTCGAGCGCCTCGTGAGCGGCATAGCTGCCGTTGGCCATCCGTGACCCAGTCGTGCCCGTACCCAGGGTTTGCGCGGCT
Source organism: Wenzhouxiangella sp. (assembly GCA_047921095.1). Classification (GTDB taxonomy): domain Bacteria; phylum Pseudomonadota; class Gammaproteobacteria; order Xanthomonadales; family Wenzhouxiangellaceae; genus Wenzhouxiangella. The sequence continues at coordinate 7,094 of JBLRWT010000059.1, forward strand.
TCACAGGCTGCCGCAACGACCGTTGGATGGAAGGTGAGACCCAGGTAGTTGTTGGTGCCTGCCAGGATGACTTCCCGCCCACCAATGATGCCGCGCGTCGCCGACAACACTTTTTCGATGGGTGTGGCGATGGGAGCCGGCCCGTCACCGCCGAGTCCGGCGCGCGCTTCGGCTAGTCCCTGGAATTTATTGAACAGGCTCACCGGTCTTCCTCGCGGGAGACAATGGCGATCTGGTTGGCCAGTTGGTTCAGGGTCTGAACATCCGCCAACCGGTCTACCGGGACCGATATATCAAGCTCGTCTTCGATTTCCATTACCAGGTTCATGATCTGGACCGAATCCAGGCCGATATCGCCCGTCAGGGCGGCATCCCAGTCAATGTCCGTGATCTCGGGGAGTGCGACAGTCAAAGCTCGGTCGATCGCCTCGGTGATTTCCACACTATGCGTGCTCATCGAAAGCGGCTCCAGCCGGGCAAATCGGTCAGGCAGTTCTTCAATTGCATGCTTGGTTTCCATTCTGGGCAGCCAGGAAGCTGCGTATTATCACAAACCCAGTCCGAATGAGCCAGTTCGCGTAACTTGCCGGGCACCAGCGCCGGCGGTCGAGCCCGGCGCAAGCGTGCGACTTGAAGGTTCAGCCTCGCCACCGGCTTCAACATCCATCGCGGCACAGTTACGATCCTGACCTTCCCATTCCGGACTCGGGCGGCCACGTCGGCAAGCTCGCGCCAGCTGTAACCGCCGGGCTTGCCGTCATGCAGACAGGTCTGCCAGGAGTCCGACTGCGACGAAGTGACCAGGCAACCAATGGCTGTAGCCAGATCAGCCACGTGGAGCAGGGAGAAACGGCCGGCCTTTGTGCCGATACAGGGCAACCAGCCATGCGCCAGCAGCCGCCAGACAGGTGCGAGCGCCGGATCGTCCGGCCCGTAAACCGCTGGTGGCCGAATGATGCCCCATTTCAGCCCACTGGCTGTGACGATATCTTCACCAGCCCGTTTGCTCGCCGCGTAGTCCGACAGTTGAGGCTCACGAGCGGCAAGGCTGGATACGTGGATCAGTCTGGCGGTCGATGCTTTCTTTTGAATGGCATCGACCAGCCGTGCTGTGCCAGCGACATTGGCGTGCGCAAAGTCAGCATAATCACGGCCGCTGATCGCGCCAGCAACATGAACGACCGCGTGACAGTCCTTGACCAATTCGGCCAGTCTGTCAGCGTCCTCCAGTGTGCCCGGAACCCGCACCAGGTTGTCGTCATCGAGCAACCGGCGCGAAGGACGAGCCAGCGCCCGCACACGGTGGCCATCGGCAAGAAGTTGTTTGAGGACTGCACGACCGACAAAGCCGGTCGCGCCAGTCAGGGCAATGGTGGGCATGGGCGGCCGGTCCGGGCGCCCTTCAATCAGTGCTGAAAGTCTTCGGTCGCCTCGGTGTGCGGCGTCCGGTCGACCAGTTCGCGCGGCAGAATCTGGCGATTCTCCAGGCCATTGCGCT
>JBLRWT010000060.1:0-8565 GCA_047921095.1 Wenzhouxiangella sp.
CGCCGGAGGTACTCGACCGGGTGTTCGAGCCTTATGTCACCACCAAGCCACGCGGCACGGGGCTGGGTCTGGCCATCATTCGCCGCATTATCGATGACCATGGCGGTCGAATCGCGGTCGGTAACGCCGGAAGCGGCGGCAGCGTCATCCGAATCTGGTTGCCGGCAGAGTGTCCCGGTCAGGAGAAAGGAAAGCTCACCACAGAGGCACAGAGGTCACAGAGAAAAGCATGAAAAATTATCGTTTCAAGGTTTTTGTGTTTGCTCCGCGACAGCGAATCTGGCGACGAACTCGGATCCTCCGTGGTGAACCTGGTTTGCTTGGAGAGCAGCAAACTGTCAAGACACAGGCCGAACAAGGACAGCTACAATAGCGCGATGGGAAGTGCCTGTATTCTGATCGTCGATGACGAGCGCGACATTCGCGAGTTGGTCGGCGACATCCTCACGGACGAGGGGTATGAAGTTCTGCTGGCGGGCGATGCCGCGGCAGCCCGTGAAACACGCAGCCAGCGCGAACCCGATCTCATCCTGCTCGATGTCTGGATGCCCGGAACCGACGGCATCAGCCTGTTGCGCGAGTGGCGCGAAACCGATGCCCTGGTCTGCCCGGTGGTCATGATTTCCGGGCATGGCTCGGTTGAAACCGCGGTTGAGGCAACCCGCCTGGGGGCGTTTGATTTCATCGAAAAACCGGTCTCCATGGCCAAGCTGATGGTAACCGTGGGCAATGCCCTGGAGTCCGGCCGGCTCAAGCGCGAAAACGCCGGCCTGAAGCGACGCGTGCCGACCCTGATGGAGCCGATTGGCCGCTCCCTGCCGGTGCAGCAGCTCAGGCGACGCCTGGAACGAATCGCCGCTCATGACACGCCGGTCCTGATCGCCGGCGAGGCCGGCGTCGGCAAAGGCATGGCGGCGCGCTGGATCCACGCCCATTCGCGCCGCTCCCAGGGGTCGTTCGTCTCAGCACCGACCCGGGTTGAAGGCGATGGCTGGAGTCGTCTCTTGCTCGGCAGCAACGGTGAATCCGGCCTGGTTGCCGAGGCCCAGAGCGGGGTGTTCTTCATCGAAGATGTCGCCCGCCTGGATCGTGCCGCCCAGACCCTGTTGCTCGGTATCCTCGAGTCGGGTCATCTCGATCCGGACTCGGCCAGCAGCCCGGCCCTGGACCTGCGCCTGATCGCGGGCACCACGATCGGCCTGGAGCAATTGGTCCGGTCCGGTCAGTTCGACGAGGCGCTCTATTACCAGCTCAACGTGGTTCCGCTCCAAATGCCGCCGCTGCGGGACCGCCAGCAGGATGTGCCGGATCTGGTCCGCTTTTATGCAGAGTATTTCCCGAGCCGAGATGGCGTACCGTATCGCCATTTTTCGGTGGCCGCCCAGAACCGCTTGCGCCAGCATCATTGGCCCGGCAACCTGCGTGAACTCAAGAATCTGGTGCAGCGCCTGCTCATCCTGGGCGGCGACGATGAAGTGGCGGTTTCGGAAGTCGAAGAGGCCCTGAGCCAGTCGGATACCGGCCGTCAGGCGGGCGAATCGAGTGTGCCGGCACTGTTCCAGATGCCCCTGCGCGAAGCGCGAGAAGAGTTTGAGCGACAATACCTGACTTTCAAGCTCAAAGAGGTATCGGGCAGCGTGGGCAAGCTGGCCGAGGCGGTGGAGATGGAGCGGACCCACCTTTATCGCAAGCTCAGGCAGTTGGGGATCGATCCCAAGCAGGTTTGAGCTGATCTGAACTCGAGGGGAGTACCAGGTTTATGCAGATCATCATTCTCGGCGCCGGCCAGGTCGGCAGTGGCATGGCGCGCAGCCTGTCGCGCGAGGAAAACGACATCACCGTGGTCGACACCGACCCGGATCGCCTGCGCGAGTTGCAGGAAAAACTGGATATCCGGACGGTGCTCGGCCATGGCGCCCATCCCCAGACCCTGATCCGGGCTGGCATCGAGGATGCCGACTTGCTGATCGCGCTGACCAATTCCGACGAAACCAACATGGTCGCTTGCCAGGTGGCCTATTCGCTGTTCAATACGCCGACCAAGGTGGCCCGGGTGAGGGCGGCCGACTACCTGGCCTATCCGTACCTGTTCAATCGCGAGCACACGCCCATAGACGTGCTGATCAGCCCTGAGAAGCTGGTGACCGATCACATCCAGCGCCTGATCGAATACCCCGGTGCTCTGCAGGTTCTGGATTTCGCCGACGGTCGCGCCCAGCTTGTGGCCACCCGGGCCTTTCACGACGGCCCTTTGGTCGGGCGCGAGTTGAAATCCCTGCGCGAAAAATTGCCGGAAGGCGTCGACGCTCGGGTCGCGGCGCTCTTCCGCAATGATGAGCCGATCATTCCCAAGGGCAGCACGGTCATCGAGGTCGATGACATCGTGTTCTTCCTGGCGGCCACGCGCGATATTCCCCTGGTCATGCGGGAGTTGCGGCGATCGGATGGTCCGGCCAACCGGATCCTGTTGTCCGGCGGCGGCAACATCGGTGCCAGCCTGGCGCGTCGACTGGAGCGCAATTACCACGTCAAACTCATCGAACGTGATCCGGCTCGCGCCGAATTCATTGCCGAGGAACTCGACACCACCATCGTGCTGGTTGGTGATTGCGCCGACGAGGACTTGCTGCACGAGGAGGGTATCGACGAAATCGATGTCTACTGTGCGCTGACCAATGACGACGAGGCCAATATCCTGTCGTCCATGCTCGCCAAGCGCATGGGTGCCGACAAGGTCATCACCCTGATCAATCGGCCGGCCTATGTCGACCTGGTCGAGTCGGATCGGATCGATGTCGCGGTCAGTCCGCAGCAGGTCACCATCGGCGCGCTGCTCACCCATATCCGCAAGGGCCACATGGTGCGCGTGCATTCGCTCAGGCGCGGTGCGACCGAAGCCATTGAGGCCGTGGCTCACGGCATGCCGGGCCAATCCCGGGTCGTTGGCAAGCGGATCGAAGAGATCGAACTGCCGCAAAGCACCACCATTGGCGGCATCATCCGCGGCGAAGAAGTGATCATTGCCCACCATGACGTGATGATCCAGAACGATGATCACGTGATCCTGTTCGTGGCTGACCAGAAGCAGATCAGCCGTGTCGAGCGCTTGTTCTCGGTCGAAGCGGTATTTCTCTGATGCGAGCTTCAGCCTATGCGCCGGTACAACGGATTGTCGGTGTGTTGCTGGTTTTTCTCAGTCTGGGTTTTGTTCCGCCCCTGATCTTCGCCGTCGTCAATGGCGATGGCGCGGCCATGGCATTCCTGATCAGCCTGCTTGTGGTCGTTGGCATCGGCCTGCTGATGTTCATACCCGTCCGCAACGCGACCCGGGATCTGCGCATCAGCGATGGTTTTCTCGTCGTTGTGGCCTGCTGGGGCGCGGTCTGCCTGGCTGGCGCCATCCCGTTCGTTCTGGCGCTGGATGCCAGTTTCGCCGACGCGGTGTTTGAATCCACCTCCGGCATCACGACCACCGGGGCGACGGTGTTTTCCGGCCTGGACGACATGCCCATTTCCATTCTCTGGTATCGCCAGCAGCTTCAATGGATGGGTGGGCTGGGAATCATCGTTCTGGCGGTGGCCATCCTCCCCATGCTGCGGGTCGGTGGCATGCAGGTCTACAAGGCCGAGGCCACCGGGCCGGTCAAGGAAAGCCGCCTGACTCCGCGCATTGCCGAGACCGCCAAGGCCTTGTGGCTGATCTATATTGGCCTGACCCTGGTTTGCGCGGCCGCGTACTGGGCAGCTGGCATGAGCCTGTTCGATGCAGTCACCCACAGTTTTTCAACCATCGCCACTGCCGGGTTCTCCACCCATGATGCGTCGATCGGCCATTTCGACAGCGCCCTGATCGAATGGCTGGTGATCTTCTTCGTGTTCCTCGCCAGCATCAATTTCGCTCTGCATTTTCTTGCCCTGCGCCGGGCAACGGCCCAGGTCTACCTGCGTGATCCGGAGTTGAATCTGTTCGTCATGTTGCTTGTCGTGGTTTCGATTCTCGCCACAATTCTCCTGTGGCGTCAGCAGGTTTACGACAATGTCTGGGATTCACTGCGCTATGCCACGTTTCACGCGGTGTCCTACACCACGACCACGGGCTTTGCCACGGCAGAGGTTTATCTCTGGCCGGGAACCCTGCCGCTGCTGTTGTTGCTGGTCAGCGCGCTGGGTGGCTGCGCCGGGGCGACCACCGGTGGCTTCAAGATCATCCGCGTCTACCTGCTGACCAAGCAGGGGTTCAGGGAGTTGCAGCGGCTTGTTCACCCACGAGCGGTTTTCCCCCTCAAGCTGGGCGGTCGCACGCTGAACCAGGAAGTTGCCAATGCAGTCTGGGGTTATGTCTCGCTGTATATCGTCTGCGTCGTGGTTCTGACGCTGATCGTGGCAGGAATCGAAGAAGACCTGGTCACCGCGGTTTCCGTGGTGTTTTCGGCCATGAACAACCTCGGCCCGGCCCTGGGCGACGCCGGCGCGAACTGGGGCCCCCTGGCCAATTCGACCAAGTGGCTGATGAGCTTCGCCATGCTCCTGGGACGCCTGGAAATCTTCACCATCCTCGTCCTCCTCACCCCCGCCTATTGGAAACATTAGGGAGCCTTTTGACTAACCCGGCGCGGAGCGCGTTCTTTTACCCTCTCCCTTCTCCTCCTCTTCCCTTCTTCCCTTCCCCTCAGCCATAAATCGCGACCTCCCCTTTACAGCTATAACCGGCATGAGATAGAGTACGCTGGCATACATTGACTGTGATGGCGTTCACTGTTGATGTGGGGTTTGCAATAGCGTTGGCAGTATCGAAATGACAAGAATAAGCCCGGGAACGAGGTGGCCCGGGCCTGTGTATAGAAGATTTCGTTCGGCGTTTGGCGAATGAACCGCACCAATTCAAGTGGCCGCTCCAGTCGTAATACTTTTGGAGCAGTTGCACATGAGAAGTACGACTACGACCGCACATCAGGAATCGGCGCCTCGGCCATTCCTTCCGTTTGTTCTTTTTTTGCTTGCCTGGTCAGTTTTGACGCCCGGAATCGCTGAAGGTCCTGGCACGGGCGAATGGTTGACCGTCAACACCGAATTCGGCGAGGTCCGCCACGAAGGCGCTTCGGCTCAGGCCGGAGACGCGTTCTATGTGCTGGGTGGACGTGAGTCCGATGCAGTTCGGATCTACGACCCGTTCGATGGCGAAGATGGAAGCTGGTCCACTGGCGCCAGTTCACCAATTCAGTTGCATCATTTCCAGGCCGTCGAACTGAATGGTCTCATCTATGCGATTGGCGCCATGACCGGTGGTTTTCCTGGTGAAGATCCGGTCGAGCATGTCTACATCTACGATCCGCTGGCTGACAGATGGATCATCGGGCCGGCGATTCCGGCTGACCGCCTGCGCGGCAGCGGCGGCACGGTCGTGCACGAAGGTCTGATCTACTGGATCAGCGGCAACACCAATGGCCACCTCGGGCCGGTCACCGCCAAGGTCGACCGCTACGATCCGGCCACCGGCAGTTTCACCCCGCTGGCCGAAATTCCGCACCCGCGGGACCACTTCTTCGCCACCTTGTACGAGGGCAGTATCTACGTGATGGGCGGTCGCCAGACCGGCGAGGTCAGCTTCTTCGAGCCGACCATTGCCGAGGTCGACGTTTACGACATTGCCGCCGATAGCTGGCAAACCCTACCCCCCGAGGCCAACCTGGATCCGCCGCGGGCGGCCGCCGCCACCGATCGGGTCGGCAGCGAGATCATCATTGCCGGCGGCGAGAGCGGGTCACAGGACATGGCGCATGCCGAAACCCAGGCCTTCAATCCGGCGACCGGCCAGTGGCGTGATCTGGCCGATATGCTGACGCCCCGTCATGCCGCCCAGGCGATCGTTTCCAATGACGGCTTCTATGTCGCGGCCGGTTCGCCATTCCGCGGCGGGCCGAGCGGCGTCGTGCTCGATACCGAGGCCCTGTTTCTGTCCGGTGAAACCAGCCCGACCGGTACGCCGATCAGCGCGGGCACGATCAGCGCCCCGGACTCGCTTGTGTTTGACGGCGCGTCGGGCAGCGTGCCGATCAATCATGTCGGCGGCAACCAGGCCGTCATCATCACCGACATGCGGATCACCGGCAGCGCCGCGTTCAGCCTGGCCGAGCCGATTCCCGGCCCGGTCAGCCTGGCGCCGGGGGCCGTCCGCGAGATCGTGGTCAATTACGCCGGTGGGCTCGATGCCGCAATTGGCGAGCTGGAAATCACCGATTCGAATGGACAGGTCACATTGATCGCCCTGGAAGCTCAAGGCGGCGACGAACAAATCATTCTGTTCCGCGTTAACACCGGCGGTGAGCTGGTAACGGCCCTGGACGATGGTCCGGACTGGACCGCCGATACCCTCGCGAACCCATCGATCCACCTGGTGGCCGGTGGCGACTTCACCAATGGATTCGACGTCCAGTCCGTCGAGCCGGCAGTACCGGCCTCGACGCCGACCGCCATTTTTGAATCCGAGCGCTGGGACCCGTTCGGCGGCGAGGAAATGCTGTGGCGCTTCCCGGTGGCTGACGGGACCCCGGTGTTGGTCCGCCTTTACCTGATGAATGGGTTCGAGGGAACCGCTGAACCCGGTGAGCGTATTTTCGACATCGAGATTGACGGGGCGCTTGTCTTCAACGGCATTGATCTGGCCGCCGAGGCCGGTCACCAGGTCGGTACCGTGCGCACATTCCAGACCATTGCCGATGGCATGATCGACATCGAGTTCCTGCACGTTGTGGACAACCCGCTGATCAATGGCATCGAGATCATCCAGCTCGGCGCCCAGCCGGGTGTGCTCTCGGCGCTGCCGACCAGCCTGGATTTCGGTACGGTCGATGCGGGTTCGGAGAAAACGCTGACCGTCACCCTGCGCAACCAGGGCGGGGAGGGCGACCCGGTCATCACCATCGATGACGTGGTGCTATCAGACCCGGCGTTCAGTACCCGCCTGACGGTCGGCGACTCGGTTGAGCCTGGCGAGGAACTGGTGTCCGAGGTGACATTCCGGCCAGACGACAGCGGGTCGGTCAGTGCCAGTCTGGTCATTGGCCACACGGGCAATAACAGTCCACTCACCGTCGGCCTGGCTGGTGAGGGGGTCGATGAGGATTCCTTGCCACCCATTGCGTTCTTGTCCCAGAACATAACAGCGCTGGAAAACCCCACGCAGCTGGAGTTCGGGCCCGATGAGCGCCTTTATGTGTCCGAGCTGAAGGGTCTGATCTACGCGTTCACCATCGTGCGTGACGAGGAGACTGGTGATTACTCGATCACTGACACTGAAGTGATCGATCTGATCCATACCATCCCCAATCACAATGACGATGGCACGCCGTTTTCATCTGATCAGCGCAATATTACCGGGATGATTACAGCCGGCACGGCTGACAACCCGATCCTTTATGTCACCAGCAGTGATCCCCGCATCGACGATTCGCAGGCCGATACCAACTCCGGCATCCTGTCGCGGCTGACCTGGAGCGGAGCGGAGTGGATCAAGCGTGACCTGGTTCGAAGCCTGCCTCGCTCGGAGCACGATCACCTCCCCAACGGCATGGCGCTGGATGCGGCAAGCGGCATCCTGTACCTGGCCCAGGGCGGGCATACCAACATGGGCGCGCCATCCTTCGCCTTCGGTTTCCTGCCGGAATACGCCTTGTCTGCGGCCATCCTGTCCATCGACCTGAATGCCATTGATGACCAGACCTACGATATCCCCACGCTGAAGGGGGATGTATTCGGCGGTCAGAGAGGCAATAACCAGGCCATGCTTGTCGAAGGCGGGCCTGTTCAGGTCCATTCGCCCGGCTACCGGAATGCCTACGACGTGGTATTGACAGCCTCAGGCAGGCTGTATACCTTCGACAACGATTCCAATACCGGGTGGGGCGGGCTTCCCGTCGGCGAGGGTCCGGATGGCACCTGCACCAACCAGTCCAATGAGTCAGGCAGCGCAACCCATAACGACAATTTCCATTTGATCACCGGGCCGGGTTATTACGGCGGCCACCCCAATCCGACGCGGGCAAATCGTGCCAATACCTTCGACGGGCTCTCCCCCATTCCCGAAGGTTTCGAAAATCCGATTGAGTGCCAGTTCCTGATCCCGGGGGTCGAGGACGGGGCCATTGCGCTGCATGATGCCTCCACCAACGGGCTGGCCGAATACACGGCGAGCAACTTTGGCGGGCTAATGACCGGTAACATCATCGCGACGGCCTGGGATGGCAAGGTGCTCAGGCACAGCCTCAATGACAGCGGAGACCAGGTCACCGAGCAGAATGATCTGTTCACGAGCCTGAGCGGGCCCTTGGGGGTCACCGCGCAGGGCGACGCCGGGCCCTTTCCCGGCACCATCTGGATCGGGCAGTTCTTTAACGGCAACATCACCGTGTTCGAGCCCCAGGACTTTTCCCAGTGCGATCCGGCCGCGCTTGATCCGGACGGCATCAGTTCGAACGGCTATACCTTCGGCGACCTGATCGACAACGGCCTGGACCCCTGCAACCCGGCGCAGGTTCCAAACGACTTCGACCAGGATTTCGTCTCCGA
>JBLRWT010000061.1:0-8555 GCA_047921095.1 Wenzhouxiangella sp.
CGTGCAGAGTTATTCAGAGGCTCCCTAGCACAAGGCAAGTGGGATCGTCTTACCGCCAAGGTGAAGCAGCAGTGGGGCGACCTGACCGACGATGAGGTCAAGAAGGCCGAGGGCAACAAGGATGAACTGATTGCCCGAATTCGCGAGAAGTACGGCGAAAGCAAGGAATCCATCGCCGAAAAGCTCAACGAGATGATGGCAGAGGATTAGCGGGCTCCCCCGCCCACAAACTCACATCAGATCCCTTCAGCGTCCCATCAGGACAGTCGTAATCCAATCTGCATCGGACCTGGCGCCAGGCTTTGGGGAAAAAACCTGACTTTGCAGGTGCTGAGCACAGAGCACAGAGCCCATTCAGGCCAATACGCCAATGGTGGGCTCGGACGCAAGCGATCCGGTGGCGGCGAACAATGAGCCATCGGTGCGTAGACGACCGATTCTGGGTGCACTGGAAGTCCGGAGTGACGAGGGATCAGCCGTTTTCCCGGTGTTGAGTTGCAATACTGAAGCCGCCCATCCGGTCTGTTTCAGTACCACCCGCACGCGACGCCGATTGATCGTCGCAAGGTAACAACCATGCGAACACTGTCCCACCGCTTGCAACGCGCGTTGCTTTCCACCCTGCCACTGCTGTTGACCCTGGTTTTTGCACCAGCGGCGATGGCACAGCATCATGGACACCATGGTGGGCATCACGGTAGCCACCACGGACCCCATATCGGTATCGGCATAGGCATCGGTCGGCATGGGCATCGGCACGGCCCTCGTCACGGTATCGGTCATCGCCACGGCCACCATCCGCATCGGTTCAGGCACCGCCACGGGCACCGTCATGGTTTCCGTCACCCACGCCACCACGGGCCTCGGCACGGGTTTCGCCATTCCTCTCGGGGGCATCGTCATGGACTTCGTCACCATCGCAGCACGCACGGGCATGGACATGGCCGCAGTCATGCGAGCGATTATCAAAGTGAGCACAGCAATTGTCAGACGGTTCAGCGCGATGCCACGGTCGATGACCGCCCGGCACGATTGGAAGGTCTGATGTGCCATGATGCCAATGGCGAAGCCTATATGGTTGAAGGCAGTCGCAGAATCGTGGAATACTACGAATAGAAGATCGCAACGCCCATTGAGTAGACCTTGGAGCGGCCGCGCTCAGCTAACAAGCTTCAAACCTGGAGAATGACCCCAATGCAGAAACCCTGGCTCGTCCTGATGCTGCCGTTAGCGCTTGTCGCTTGTGATTCTCCGCAGCCAGCGGCCACGACTGATCAGGCAGAGCGCATACCGGCTTATGAAACAGCGGTGTTCTTTGACTCGGTCAACTTTGGCTTGGGCCATGGTGGCGGATTCGCGTTTTCACCCGATGGCCAGCGCTTGCTGATCAATTCCGATCGTACCGGCGTATTCAATTCCTATGCTTTGCACCTGGAGGAGGGTCGTTTCGAGGCGCTGAGCCATTCCGATGACAATGCCATTTTCGCCGTTTCATGGTTCCCGCAGGATGACCGGGTATTGTTGACCGGTGATGTCGGCGGCAACGAGCACAATAGCGTCTTCGTTGTCGAACCCGACGGTACCCTGCACGATCTGCAGCCAGCGGGCGACCACGAGGTCGCCGGCCAGCAGTCCGGGTTGCGTTTCGAGGCCTGGCAGGCCGACGGAACAGCGTTTTTCCTGACCTCGACCGAGCGCGATCCGCAACTGGCCGATCTCTACCGCTATGATGCCGAAACCTACCAACGCGAGCTGGTTTTTCAGAACACCCGCGAGCTGCCCTTTCCAACTCGCGGGTTCAATGTCAGCCCCGACGGGCGCTGGCTCGCGCTGGATTTCCACCCGACCCGCTACGATTTCGACATCTATCTGGTCGACCTGCACAGCGACGACCGCCAGCCGCAGCCGATCCTGACCAGCGGCGATGATGTCGAGGAGATGTATCGCGGCATCACTTACACCCCCGACAGTCGCTTCCTGGTCTACGGTACCGACAAGGACGGCGAGTTTCTTCAGCCATGGATCTACGAGCTCGAGACCGGCCGGACCGAATCGCTGTTCGAGACCGACTGGGACATCACCTCGGCCCGCACCAACGTCGACAGCGGTATCACCTTCTCGCCCGATCGTCGCTTTCGCGTCGACATCGTCAATGCCGATGCACGAAACGCGGTGACCATCACCAATCTGGAAACTGGTGAACCGGTCGACCTGTCCTTCCTGCCTGAGGGCATGATCAGTCGACCGCGTTTTTCCGCCGAGGGCCACCGACTGGCCATTCATCTCGAGCGCGATACCCGGCCCACCGATATCTACCTGGTCGATTTGCAGGCGCGCACCGCCGAGCGCCTGACCGAGGCGCTCAACCCGGCCATCGACGAGGCGCACCTGGTCCAAAGCGAGGTGGTGCGCTTTGAAAGCTACGACGGGCTCGAAATACCCGGTTTGATCTACCGGCCACATCAGGCCAGTGCGGAGCAGCCGGCGCCAGCCCTGGTCTGGATTCATGGCGGCCCCGGCGCCCAGGCCCGGCAGGGTTACAACGCGGTCTTTCAGTACCTGATCAACCAGGGTTTTGCGATTTACGCCATCAACAATCGCGGCTCACGCGGTTACGGCAAGACCTTCCGCATGGCCGACCGTCGTGCCCACGGCGTGACCGACCTGGGTGATGTGATCGCCTCGCGGTCATTTCTTGAATCGTTCGACTGGATTGACGATGAGCGCATCGGGGTCATGGGCGGGTCCTATGGCGGCTACCTGACGCTGGCTGCCATGACCTTCCACCCGGAAGTTTTCGACGTCGGCATCAGTATCGTCGGGTTTTCCGACTACGCCGACAACATTGCCCGGGGCGGCTGGCGACTGCCACGCCTGCCGGCGGCCTACGATGAAATGGGGCATCCGGAACACGACCGTGAGATGCTCGATGCCAAATCGCCGCTGTTTTTTGCCGACCAGGTCCGGCGACCGCTGCTTATTGCCGCCGGCGCCAATGATGTGCGCGTGCCGATCAGCCAGAACGACCGCTTCGTTGCCGCCGCCCGCGAGGCAGGTGTGGATGTCGAGTACCTGGTGTTCGAAGATGAAGGCCATGGCTTCCGAAAGCGCAGCAACCGGATTACCGCGGTCGAGGCCTACGTCGATTTTCTCGAGCGCTTTCTTCGATCGCCACAGGATTGAACGATACCCCAGAGGCAGCGCTGCGGCTCAGTCCTCGCTGAACCAGAAATTGGAAGCCACGGTAATGCGTTCCCGCTTGCCCTGGTACGGCGTCACTTCGTGCATCAGCCAGGACGGAAAGATCAGCAGCTGGCCAGGCTCGAGGCGGTAATTGATCGACCCATGATTGAAAGGCCGCTTCAAGTGCATGTTGCCCGGATCCAGAAACACGCTGCCGGTCGGGTTGGTGTCGGCAAAGCGCAGTATTCCACTGTCCGGATTGTCGACACCATCCTGGTCGCCGCCATCGATACAGTAAACGCTGGACCAGGACGCCATGGGATGGTTGTGGCTTGAGGCATAACCGCCGGATCGGGTGATATGAAACCAGGTGTGATTGTGCACGCGAAGCCGGGCCATCTGTCCGTCGGTGTATCCGCTCAGGGCCTTGACCGCCTGAACCAGGTTGCCGATCACGTACTGGCGCAGTTCCTGAACACACGGTTCGGTCCAGGCAAAGAAGCGGAAGTGACTTTCGAAGACCCGATACTTGAGGGTGGGAACAGCTTGAGCCGGTTCGATATCCGGCCCTTCCCTGGCCAGCACAAGATCACGCAGCCGCCGGTTCAGTCCATCCGGGTCCGGGTGACGGGTTTCAATGATCGGTACGGCAAAATTGGGGGTGATGTTCAAAGTGCTTTCCAGGGTGTTTCTGTGGAGATGCTTGCTCGAATGGTGGTGACCAAGGGCGGTTGTTTCATAATACGCCGGCCATCAACGAAAAAACCCGCGGACCGGTGGTCCGCGGGTTACGTTTGTCAGCGCTTTGCGGTCAATGAATCAGAAATCGACATTGACCCGACCGTAGAAGAAGCGCCCCGGAATCCGGTGTTGGGTGGCATCAAAGCTGTTGGCGAAGGCCGCCGTTGAAATCGGTGGATCCTTGTCGAACAGGTTGTCGATGCCGAGTGTGAAGCGCGCACCGAACTGAGTGAATTGTTCCAGGCGAAAACTGGCCTGAACATCATGATAAGTCACTGATCCAAGCCTGTTGGTGGGGTTGACCGGGTCAGGGTTGGAACACAGGCCCAATTCGGTGAACGTCGGCAGCAGTCCATCCGAGCAGTTCTCACGATAACTGTCAATATGTTGAATGCTCCAGCTCGCATCCCATGGTCCAAGTTCCCAGATCAGATCAAGCGTATGGCGCCATTCGGGAAAACTGCGGTCGGGCTGCCCGGACAACAGTCTTCCTGTCAGGTCACGAACTTCCTCCGGCGCGTCGGCGTCGCCAAAATCCGGGACGGATTCTTTGAATTCATTCAGATAGGATGCGTTCCAGACACCGGCGAATCGCCCGAATGCGGTATCAGGCAGTACATACCTGACGGCGAAATCCACGCCCGAAACCTCGGTGCTGCCGATATTGACCTGGGTATCAAGCAGGCGCGAGACCTCGCCCGAGACTGAGCGATCAATCAGGTCACACAGGCGCAGCGATTGGGCACAGGCATCGAGAATGCTCTGAGCCCCGATTGAGGTGATCGTGCTGTCCAGCTCGATACGATAATAATCGACCGTCACTCCCAGCCCTGGCACGAATTCCGGGCTCCAGACCGCCCCGATGGTGTAGGAGTCAGAGGTCTCAGGTTCCAGGTCTGGATTTCCGCCGCGCGTGATACGAATCTGCGGGTTGATCTGCTCGAAGCTGCCATCGGCCGGCACGCCCTGGGCAATACAGTTGTCAATGACCGTTTGCGAGGCACCCCCGGCGAGGAAGTTGGAGCATGGATCATTGAGTTGGGGATCGGCAACGCCCAGGCCGCCGAATAGATCCTGCACACCCGGCGCGCGGAAGCCTTCGGCAAAGCTGGCGCGAAGCAGTAGATCCGAAATCGGCCGCCAACGCAAGCCGACGCGAGCCGTTGTCTCCGAGCCAAATTGGTCAAAATCAGAATTGCGCACTGATCCGCTCAGTTCCAGCATATCGATACCTGGGCGACCTGAGATCAACGGCACCGCCAGTTCCGCGTACCAGGCTTCAAGGTTCAGGCGGCCAGAGGTTGGCGCACGAATGCCACCGCTGACGCTGGCCGCACCGGCGCCGGCGGCGCTGAGGGAATCCGGGGTGTCAGCTGCAAATTCCCGGCGCTTTTCGAAGCCAGCGGCAAAGCCCAGCGGACCAGCCGGCAACTGAACGATTTCTCCGGAGATATTGGCCAGCCAGTTGACCATGCGTTGTTCATTACGCTCCACCGCGGTGAAGGTAACGAAGTCGATCATTTCCTGGGTAATCGAGCCACCGCTACCGGGTGCGTCGCCGGTGCCCTGCTGACCACCGAAGATATTGAACGGCACGCACTCGCCCGTGCACTGGGACAGCGGTCCGAGCGCCAGCGCAAGGCGTTCGTGATTGACCAGATTCTCGATCGTCGCGGTACGCTTCGATTCAGAGAACGTATAGGACACATCCCAGTCGAAGCGACGGTCAGCGACCTCGAACTCACCTTCGGCCCCACCGGTCCAACGCCAGGTGTCGACATCGGAGTTGAAGTTGCGAGTCCCCGCTTCGACAAACCGGCGACCAATCATGACCAGGTTGGTATTGGGATCAAGGTCAAAGTCGAACGGGTTGAAAGGGTTTTCCGCCGATACGCCGACATTCAGCGGCAGGATGCCCGCCGACCCCAGAAACAGCGGAACCGGTGACTGAAGCTGGACTGACTGCCGGTTGTTGAACATGGCTTCGGTAAACAAGCGAAATTGTGGTGAGAATTCATGCGTGGCATGCAGATACACCGAGGTCTGATCCAGCGGAATCTGCAGGAAGTTGTCGGGTGCGAAGTTGAAGCGATCGGCCGTGCCATCGAATGGACGGAAAGCATCCAGGGATGTTCCGGGGACACCTTCTCGACGGGTCAGATCGAATGCCTGGCCGGTATTCGGGTCAGTAACTATGAATCGTCCCTCCGGTGTCGCCGATGATCCGCGGGAAATTGGCCCGCCAAACTCGTCAGCACCGAACTGCGGTACACGGGATATGGCCCGGTCGGAAGCCATGATCTCATCCTGTTTGTTGTGGCTCAGGCTGAACAGGATGTTGCTGCGTTCATCACCACGGCCCATGGTCAGGCTGTAGGATTCCTCGTTTCCGTCACTGTCATCGGTCACGCCGTATTGGGCACTGGCCTCGGTGCCGATGAAGTTCTTGCGGGTGATGATGTTGACGACGCCAGCAATCGCGTCCGAGCCGTAAACCGAGGAGGCCCCGCCGGTCAGAAC
This sequence comes from Wenzhouxiangella sp., assembly GCA_047921095.1. Classification (GTDB taxonomy): domain Bacteria; phylum Pseudomonadota; class Gammaproteobacteria; order Xanthomonadales; family Wenzhouxiangellaceae; genus Wenzhouxiangella. Next base: position 6,445 of record JBLRWT010000061.1, read on the forward strand.
TTCAATGCGTTCAACGGCGGCGACCGGAATGGTGCTCAAGTCTGCGCTGTTCGAGACACCGGCCTGCGTGGTTCCCCTGACCCAGCGGCGAGAGTTGACCAGAACCAGCGTCCGTTCCGGATTGAGGTTTCGCAGGGAGACCCGCTCGCCACCATCACCGCCCGAGTCGGGTGAGTTGAAGGCGGTATTGAGCGCCGACCCTGACGAGGTCAGTTCCTGCAACAGATCGGCCAGGCGAATATGACCGGACCGTTCAATCTCTTGACGGTCAATCACGAGTACCGGCGCCGATCCTTCGAAATCCGCTCGTCGGATTCGGCTACCGGTCACTTCGATCCGGTCCACTTCCACCGCTTCCGGCTGATCCTGGGCGGCGACGTTTCCGGCCAGAAAGGCAGGAAGCGCCGTAGCAAGGGCCACGGCCATCAGACTAAGTTTGGGTTGCTGCTTGGACATAATAGTAATCTCCTCGATGTATTGTGCATTGGGTGCCGAAACGGCCAACGATCCCCTTGATTATTGCCAGGGAAGCAGCGAACGAACCTTGCGTTCCTCGTCATTCCCGATCACTGCCAATTCGGTTGGGCATCAACTGTAAGGAGACTGCCAACAGCCGGAGCTTGAATGCTCCCAGAGGCACGTAGACCTGATGCCCTGTCAAGACCGGCTGATGATGCTGTTGTGACTACCCAAGCCTATAGAGTCTACTGGGCAGCAAAAAGTGGTGCAAGCGCAACCTTTAGACTTTTTTGGAATAAGTCCTCAATGGCACGAGCCCCGATGGCGTGAGTACGTTCAGTGCTGGTATCAGATTGCTGCTTGCGAAACCCGGTCACGACTATTATTGGTTCCTGCGTTTTCCGATCAGGTCGTCAACGACGGCCGGTTCGGCCAGGGTCGAGATATCGCCCAGATCGGAAAAATCGTTCTCGGCGATTTTTCTCAGAATTCTGCGCATGATCTTGCCGGAACGGGTCTTCGGCAGGCCTGGCGCGAACTGAATGAAATCGGGCTTGGCGATGGGTCCGATCTCGGTACGCACCGATTGCGATAACTCGCCAAGCAATTGATCGCTGGGCTCGAATCCGGATGTCAGGGTGACATAGGCATAAATGCCCTGACCCTTGATTTCATGAGGGAAACCGACGACCGCGGCCTCGGCTACGGCCGGGTGGAGAACCAGGGCGGATTCGATTTCGGCCGTGCCCATGCGATGACCCGAAACGTTCAGGACATCATCCATGCGACCGGTGATCCACCAGTACCCGTCCTCGTCGCGACGGGCGCCGTCGCCGGTGAAATAGACCTTGTCGAAGGTGGCGAAATAGGTCTGGAAGAAGCGATCATGATCGCCATAGATCGAGCGCATCTGGCCGGGCCAGGAGTCCTTGATGATCAGGGCGCCGCTGGCCGCGCCCTGGAGTTCCTGGCCGTCGGAATCGACCACTGCCGGTTGAATGCCGAACAGGGGCCGGGTGGCCGAGCCGGGTTTCAGGTCGGTGGCGCCGGGCAGGGGAGAGATCAGGATGCCACCGGTCTCGGTCTGCCACCAGGTGTCGACAATCGGGCAGCGACTGTCGCCGACCACGTGGTAATACCATTCCCAGGCCTGCGGATTGATTGGTTCGCCGACACTGCCCAGGATCCGCAGGCTCTTGCGTGAATGTCGTTTGACCGGCTCATCACCGTCGCGCATCAGGGCGCGGATCGCGGTCGGTGCGGTGTAGAAGCTGTTGACCTGGTGCTTGTCGATCACCGCCCAGAAGCGCGAATTGTCGGGGTAATTCGGCACTCCTTCAAACATCAACGTGGTGGCCCGGTTGGCGAGCGGGCCATAGACGATATAGCTGTGACCCGTGACCCAGCCGACGTCAGCCGTGCACCAGTAGATGTCGCCGGGCTTGTAATCGAACACCAGTTCGTGAGTCATGGCTGCATACAGCAGATAACCGCCGGTGGTGTGCAGCACGCCCTTGGGCTTGCCGGTGGTGCCGCTGGTGAAGTGCAGCAGCGCCATGCTTCCGGGTTCGGTCGGCGGGATGCGCCACTCGTCGCGCGCGGCCGCCATCAGCTCGGCAAAACTGAGCGTGCCTGGCGGCAGTTCGTCACCG
>JBLRWT010000062.1:0-8532 GCA_047921095.1 Wenzhouxiangella sp.
GGGTGGTTATATTTCGGTTGCCATGGCCCGGCGTGCTCCTGACCGGGTTCGTGCCCTCTGGCTGCTGGCGCCGGGCGGGCTGCATTCGGCGAAGCTTTCTCCGGTTCTGGAGGAGGTTTCTGAAGAACGCCACAATCCCCTGGTCATTCGCAACTACGCCGATTTTCAGCGCCTGGTTGATTATTGCTTTGTCCGGCCGCCCTGGATACCGGGGCCTCTGCAGCGCTTCCTTGCTGGGCGCGGCGCGAACTCAGCCGTCCAGGCGCAACGCATCTTTGACGCCATGCGCCACGAGTCGCGACCACTGGAAGAGCTTGCACAAGGCCTGTCAACTCCCACCCTGCTGACCTGGGGTCAGGCCGACCAGGTTCTGCACCCCCATGGGGCGGCCCTGATCGAGGCATTGATGCCCAATACCCAGACTTTGGTCCTGCCGTCGGTTGGTCACCTGCCGATGCTGGAAGCACCACGCATCTCGGCGGAAGCATGGATCAGCTTCACCGAAGCCCTCGCTCGAACCCGGCCAACGGCGGCTGCCATCCCTTCCTGAGTTTCGCCCTGGCGACACATGGTGTACATTGCCGAGCAAGGGAAAAGACCGCGGGCACCACCGTGGCCTGACAATACCGGGAGCCGGATCATGTCCAAATTCACCATACCGCCCGAGCAGTTGCGCTGGCAGCCTGATAGTGACAGCGTCCCGACCTCTTCGACCCGAGATGCGCAAAAGCTCAAGAGCATCGTGGGCCAACCGCGTGCCCGGGTCGCCTTGCGGTTCGCCCTGACTACCAGTAGTCGAAACCACAACGTCTACGTCCGGGGACCGGAGGGATGCGGTCGCCGCGCCCTGGTCGCGTCGATGCTGGCCGAGATGAAAGCGGCGCCCGAGCATTCCTGCGATTTCTGCTACGTCCATAATTTCGCCAATCCCGACCGTCCACGCCTGATCGTGTTGCCGGGCGGCCAGGGCAACCAGTTCCAGCACGCCATGACCCGGATCGGTCTGTTCGTTCGCGATCGTCTGCCCGATATCCTCAAGAATGACCCGATTCGCTCACGACGTGAGGCGCGCAAGGAAGCCGCCGAACGTGAGATCCGAGCCAAGGTTGCACCGCTGGAGAAGAAGCTCCGCAGCGACGGCCTGGCGCTGATCCGGACCCAGTCTGGACCGAGTTCGCGCATTGCCATCTACCCCCAGATCATGGGCAAGCCGGTGTCGCCGGAAGAATACCGAAACCTGGTCACTCAGAATCAGGCCAGGGAAGAAGACCGCCTGGCGGCGGTGGAAAAATCCGCGCGCTGGCAAGGGGAAGTCAATCGCTTTGCCCGCGAAGTCAGCCAGATCTGGCAGCAGGCCATGCAGCACATCGATCAGATCAATGCCTCGGAAACAGCCAGGATCCTCGGTGAGCTCACGGCGGAAGTTGGTCGCAAGTTCAAGGCCTCTGGCATGGATGTCTACCTGCGGGAAATCATCGACGACATCGTGGAAAAAAGGGTGGGACGTGACACCTCACACCTGGCCGAGCCAACCCAGCTTTATGGTGTCAATGTCCTGACGTCCCGATCCGAACGCGATCTGGCCCCGGTGGTATTTGCCCGTCAGCCGTCGGTGCCGAACCTGTTCGGCGCCATCGACCCGGGCTGGATGAGCAGCGGGCGTGCCGTGACGTCCTTCCGTGGCATCCGCACCGGCGCCATGCTGGAAGCTGATGGCGGTTTTCTCGTTCTCGATGCCGCCGATGCCGTAGCAGAGCCTGGCTGCTGGCGGATGCTGATGCGCACTTTGCGTACCGGGCTGGCCGAAGTGGTGCCGCCTGAGCTGGGCTGGCCCTATTCGGCCCAGTCGCTCAAACCCGAACCCATTCCGATCAAGGTTCGGGTCATTCTGACCGGCGATGCGGAAACTTTCAGCCGCCTCAACCGCGAGGATCGTGATTTCCCGCAGTTGTTCAAGGTGCTTGCCGACTTCGATGACACGCTGGCTCGCGACCAGGAGGGCATCAATGGCTACACCCGGTTTCTCGCCCAACTTGTGGATGAGGAAGAACTGACTCACTTCGATCGCTCGGGCATCCAGGCGATGCTGGAGCATGGGGCACGCCTGGCGGGCGAACCGGAGCGACTCAGCGCCCGATTCAGCGAACTGGCCGACCTGGCATGCGAGGCATCCGGGCGCGCCCGGGACGATGGATCCGAAGATGTGCTCAAAAAGCATGTCGAGCAAGCAGCCAGACAACGGCGCGAACGAGCCGGCCTGCCCTTTGTCAGGACCCTGCGAGCAGTGGACCAGGGGCGCCTGGAGATCAATGCCCGTGGCCGGGCGGACGGTCGCCTGAACGCCGCGGGGGCGGGCAGGACCGGAACCCTGGCGATGGCCATGCCGATGATGGTCAGCGCATCGTTTGCTGCCGCTGAGTCATGCCACTTGAGCATTGACGACTCAGACCATGTCGAGTGGCTCAGTATTCTGCTCGGCCAGACCCTGCACATGGACACCCCGATCAGGATAACGGCCCGCATCTCGACACGACCTTGGTCCGACATGGCTGACGAAAGCCTTGATCTGGCCCGCGTCTGCTGTCTGCTCGGCGCCCTCGCCGGCGTACCCCTCCAGCAGGGTGTGGCCGTCATCGGCACGGTCGATGACGATGGACTGGTCGGCCCGGCCCGAGACATCAATGAGCGAATCGAAGCTCATTTCGAACTCTGCCGCCATGGGGGACTGAGCGGCAGCCAGGGGGTGATCATTCCCCGGGCCAATGTCGGCGAACTGATGCTGGATCGCGAAATACTGAAGGCCTGCGCCAACAGCATGTTCAGCGTCCAGGCCGTCAACACCCTTGCCCAGACACTGGAATTGATCAGTGGAGCGCGGGTCGGGACCTGGAAGGACGGCGCCTTTGTCGAAGACTCTCTGTTGTGGCGAGCCAGGACGCGCCTGATGCAACTCGGGCTTACCGCGCCCCAGACAGGCTGACCGTCTGCTGCAGAACCGCTCGCTCGCCTACAACACCCAGTTTGTCGAAGGAACGAAACAGGCGGGCCAGCATGGGGCCCGGATCAACCGGCGCCGCGACAATCCGGGCCCGGTCAAAATCGATCAGGTACCAGTCGCCCGTGGCGGTGTGGAGAATGTTGTTCGCATTCAGGTCAGCGTGCACCAGGCCGATGGCAAAAAAAGCCTGGAGCGTGGCGCCCAACTTGCGCCAGTCCGCAACCGGAAGGCGATCGGCAATCGAGGAGAGAGGTTGGGCCCCCGGAATCAGCGTTGTCAGCAGCCCGGCCCGGTACAGGCCACCGTGGCGTTCGCAACTTGCCGCCAGCGGTCTTGGCACCGGCAGGCCAGCATTGAAAAGCCGGTCGAGCAAAAGCCATTCCCGAAAGCCCCGGCTGCGCTGATAGCCGGTGAAAACGTAACGGTCCCGCACCACTCGGGCCACCAATCCGCCGCGCAGGTAGCGCCTCAGGACGGCTGCACCGACGTCGGTCTGTACAGCCAGGGCCTGACCGCGACCGCCGAGTTCGGCCATCACGGCACGGCGCAAGTGCCAGAACGTCGGCTGCAGCCATTCAAGACTGATCGCAGGCAACACGCTGCCATCGTATAGAATACGATGCTGCCCGGCGCTGAACTCTGAAACCGACACCGTCTCTCTCAGCCTCCGGCTTTTTTGACCTATCGCTGTTGCCATGGAAACAACTCAAACTCCGCCCAAATCGGTCTGCCTGCTGCGTCTTTCGGCGCTGGGTGATGTCGGCAATTGCGTCCCGCTCATTCGAGCCCTGCAACACGCCTGGCCGGAATCACCCATCACCTGGATAATCGGCAAAGCCGAGTATCGCCTGGTCGAGGACCTGGCGGGCGTTGAGTTCATTGTATTCGACAAGGGCGCCGGATGGGCCGGTGTGCGTGACCTGCGCAGGAAACTCGCCGGGCAGCGCTTTGGCATTTTGATCCACGCACAAACTTCAGCCCGCGCCAACTTGCTCTCGCTGCTGGTTCGAGCCAATCGCCGCCTGGGCTTCGACCGTCATCGGTCACGCGAGGGACACGGCCTGGTCGTCAGTGAACGGATCGCAGAATCGCCGTTCCAGCACCAGGCCGACGCCTTTCTCGAATTTGGTCGGTATCTCGGGGTTGATACCCGCAAACCCGACCGGCGCTTACCCATTCCGGCAAGTGCTCGCCAGTTCGCGGTGGATCACCAGCCGCAAGACAGACATGCTGTATTGATCAGTCCGGCGTCCAGCCATTCCGGTCGGAACTGGACAGTCGACGGCTATGCCGAAGTTGGTGACTGGATCGTTCGCGAAATGAATCGTCCTGTCATTCTGATTGGCGGACCGTCAGCCACGGAGCGGCGGATGGGAGAAGCCATCGCCGCAAAAATGACTGAACAAGTTGTCAACCTGGTCGGACAAGACACGCTCAAGCAGGCCCTGGCCATGATCGAACGGGCCGCCTGCCTGATCACACCCGACGCCGGCCCAGCCCATTTTGGAGCAGCGCTGGGCACGCCCGTCGTTGGTTTATACGCGGCGACCTGGTCCAGGCGCTCCGGCCCGCTGGGGAGTCTGGAGCATTGCGTCGACCGCTACAACGAGGCCGCCTGGCAATATACCGGCAAGCCTGCAGAAGCCCTCCGCTGGGGCCGCCGGCTCGAATATCCCGGCGTCATGGACCTCATCACCCCGGACCAGGTCATCGACCGCCTGAAGGCGATTCTAACCAACCAGCCAACCAGCTAACCATCGGTGTACACCGTGCCATTGGCCAATGCCGACACCAACGCGATAACGGTCGCCGGCCGCAAACAGCCAGCCAACTCCGCTGACTTCAGTAGCTTTTGTAGGACTTTTCCTCGACGATGACCGAGCCCAGTTCCAGGTTGATTTGTTTCTTGATTGCGGCCCGTTGATCATTGGTGATATAGACGGCCCGAGCCAATTCGATAAAGCGTTCGCCGAAGTCGGCCTGACGCTCCAGGTCGCGGATGTCGTCCTCGATAACCCACAGGGCTTCGTTGACCTTCTTGAGTTCGACGCGAAGCCTGCGCAGCACTTCCGTTTCCAATCCGCTATCCCGCCAGATCTGGTTCAGCAAATCATGCTCGGTGCGCACGTTGGCCAGTTTTGCAGGATCTGTCATGCGTTCGGTCTTGATATCGAGGATGGCAAGCTTGTCGAGCAGCTCGCCAGGTGAGACGGGGGTCATTAAATGCATGGTCGATTACCTTGAATTCGTGCCTAAAAAAAAGCCGCCCGGTGACCGGACGGCTTTTTTCGGATCAATTGGACTGATTCAGTCCGAGCTTTCGTTGAGCGACTTCATGCTCAAACGGATCCGGCCCTGCTTGTCGACTTCCAGCACCTGGACCTTGACCCGGTCGCCTTCGCTCAGCTCATCGGTCACGTTCTCGACGCGCTTGTCGGAGATCTGGGAGATGTGGACCAGACCGTCCTTGCCAGGCAGAATCGTCACGAACGCACCGAAGTTCATGATCTTGGTCACGGTGCCTTCGTAGATCGTGCCCACTTCGACATCGGCAGTGATCTGCTCGATGCGTTTGCGGGCATCGTCGGCGGCGGCCTGGTTGACCGATGCAATGGTCACTGTGCCGTCGTCGGCGATATCGATCTGGGTGCCGGTTTCCTCGGTAATCTGGCGGATGGTCACCCCACCCTTGCCGATGATGTCGCGAATCTTGTCCGGGTGGACCTTCATGGTGAACAGGCGGGGCGCATACTGGCTCATTTCTTCGCGCGGTGTACTGATCACCTGGTTCATCTGGTCGAGGATATTGGTCCGCGCATCACGTGCCTGGCTCAGCGCCACGCGCATGATCTCTTCGGTAATCCCGTCGATCTTGATGTCCATCTGCAGCGCAGTCACCATGTCATGGGTACCGGCAACCTTGAAGTCCATGTCGCCGAGGTGATCCTCGTCACCGAGGATATCGGTCAGCACGGCGAAGCGATCGGCGTCCTTGATCAGACCCATGGCGATACCGGCTACCGGCGCCTTGATCGGCACCCCGGCATCCATCAGCGCCAGCGAACCGCCGCAGACCGTGGCCATGGAGCTGGAACCATTGGATTCGGTGATCTCCGAGACCAGGCGCAGCACGTACGGGAAGTCTTCACCCTTGGGAACGACGGCGTTCATGGCCCGCTTGGCCAGACGACCATGTCCGATTTCGCGACGCTTGGGACCGAGCATGAAGCTGGTTTCACCGACGCAGAACGGGGGAAAGTTGTAGTGCAGCATGAACTGCTCTTTCGACTCGCCGATCGGCGCGTCGATAATCTGGGCATCACGGCCAGTACCAAGCGTGGCCACGACCATGGCCTGGGTTTCACCACGGGTGAACACGGCCGAACCGTGTGCGCGTGGGAAAACGCCGAGCTGCATGTCCAGCGGGCGAACGGTGGTCAGATTACGACCATCGATCCGCGGCTGACCACTCAGGATGCGGTCACGCACCATGTCTTTTTCGATCTTGCCGAAGGCGTCCTTGACATCATCGATGGCAAAGTTGCTTTCGTCACCTTCCGGACAAAGCTGCTCGACGACCTGCTTGCGCAGTTCGCTGACCGCGTCGCGGCGGGTCGACTTGTCGGTGTTCTCGTAGGCGCTTTCCAGACCGGACTTGGCCAGTTCGGAAACCTTGTCGGCCAGGCCAGCCGGCTTCTCCGGCGCCTGCCAGTCCCACTTCGGCTTGCCGGCTTCGGCCGTCAGTTCCTCGATGGCCTTGATCGCAACCTGCATTTGCTGATGACCAAAACTGACCGCACCGAGCATTTCGTCTTCGGTCAGAAGGTCGGCCTCGGACTCGACCATCAACACGGCCTTGGACGTGCCGGCAACAACCAGATCCAGGCGCGAGGTTTCGAGTTGGGTCTGGGTCGGGTTGATCACGTACTCGCCATCGATGAAACCGACGCGGACTGCACCGATCGGGCCACCAAAAGGCACGCCGGCAATCGACAGCGCCGCCGAGGCGCCGATCAGGGCCGGGATATCGGCATCCACTTCCGGGTTCGACGACATCACGGTCGCAATGACCTGGGTTTCATTCATGAATCCATTCGGAAACAGCGGACGAAGCGGTCGATCGATCAGGCGCGAGGTCAGGGTTTCCTTTTCGGTCGGGCGCCCTTCGCGCTTGAAGAATCCGCCGGGTATACGGCCGGCCGCGTAGAATTTTTCCTGGTAGTTGCAGGTCAGCGGGAAGAAAGCCTGACCTGGCTTGACTTCCCTGCGGGCCACCGCGGTGACCAGGACTACGGTGTCGGCCATGGTCACCATCACGGCGCCATCGGCCTGGCGGGCAACGTGTCCGGTTTCGAGCGTGACATCATGCTCGCCGAGCTTGAAGGTTTTACTGAACTTGTTCACTGATTACACTCCACTATTAGCTTGCTTTCACTGCTTCAATACAAAACACCCCGGAACAGCACGGGGCCGCCGGGGTGTCGATGTTTCATTCTGAGTCAGGAACCTGGTCTTAACGACGCAGGCCCAGGCGCTCGATCAGGTTGCGGTAGCGCTGAACGTCCTTTCTCTTGACGTAATCAAGCAGCGACCGACGCTGGTTGACGAGCTTGAGCAGGCCTCGACGGGAGTGGTGATCTTTCTTGTGCTCCGCGAAGTGAGTGGTCAGGTGCTGAATACGTGCGGTCAGCAGCGCAACCTGGACTTCCGGAGATCCCGTATCGCCTTCGGACGATTGGTGTTCCTTGACAACTTGCTGAATCTGTTCTGCCGTCAATGACATGTGACTTAAAACTCCAATTATTCGGTTAAGCGATCGGGCTTCTTCAGAAAACCCCCTTGAATCCACCTGTTCCCGAAAAACCTGTCCGGGGGCGTCAAGTCGGGCTTTGTGCAAAAGCCCCGATCGCTGGATTTCATTAAGCAGGCAATTATAAACTTCTTTCGACCGGCGTGACAAGATCAATTGCCCCTGCCTGTCTCCCGGACCGGGATCTTCCAGACGAGTGATCAGAAGGTCGGCCTTCTCGAACTGTCAGGTTCTGGCCTGCCCGGCATGGTGGGCGCCGAAGAAACGCAGCATCTGCGCAGAAGCGTCGGGGCCGTTCGGATCCGTGTGGGAGCCCGCCGCATCACCGCCGGACCAGGCGTGGGCAGCGCCGTGAATGACCCAGTGTTCGGCAGTGACGCGGCCGTCGGTGGCGCGGTACACCGTCCGGGTAAAGCGGCGCCCGCCGGCGGCGGTACCGCGTTCGACCGTGCTGCCCTTGTCTGCTTGACTGGCCTGACTGGCGCTACCGAGGCTCTGTGCGATCACGCCATGGCCGTTGCGCGGATGCACGGTGGTATCGCAATCGCCGTGAAAAACGATCGCAGGCACAGGATCGCAGGAACGACAAACACTGGGCTCACCGCCCTTGCCCATCGCCGCGAAGGCCGACGGGATGTCGCTGGCCAGCCCGATCGGCAGGCCGGAATGGACCCCGATGGCGGCAAACACGTCCGGATGTGTGCTGGCAAGCACTGCCGCCATC
>JBLRWT010000063.1:0-8485 GCA_047921095.1 Wenzhouxiangella sp.
CCGTCCCAAGTGGGTGGAGATCTCCTGCTCATGAACATGGCCGATCAGGCTGTAGGGGATCAGGTTGTCCTTGAGTCGCGCCGGATCGTTGCGCGGGGAGGGCGTCCTTCCAGCGCCGCTGAAACCCGAGATGCCGAAAATGACTGGCGGAGAGATCAATCGTTCGCGCACCGGCATCAGTCCGAACTGGGCGCCGGTGGCATAGCAACCGGGGTTGGCGATTCGACGGGCACCTGCAAGCGCAACCCGGTTCCATTCGGTCAAGCCGTAAACCCAATTGGAATCGAAGCGGTAATCGGCGCCGAGGTCAAGGATCAGCGCTTGGGGATGGCTTTCGCCGATCGCCGCCACCCACGGCGAGCTCGCGCCATTGGGCAGGGCCAGCACCCAGACCTCCGCTTCGATCTGTCCGCAGCGATCAGGTTCGAGTGACTCGAACTTCTGATCTTCGTCCGGCCAGCCCGGTACGACATCGGCGATGGGCTGGCCAGACTGGCTGCCGGATGTGGCCACTGCCAGTGCCAACTGCGGGTGTGCCGCAATCAGCGTGAGCAGGGCCGAGCCGGTATGGCCGCGGCCACCGATCAGGGCCAGTCGCACAGTCATCCGCTTGTTCCAGTCAAGGTGAATACCACCTGGTCAGCATACCAGCCGGGACGACTTCAACGGCATCGAGAGACCAGCTGAAGGACTGCTGATCGATGGCCACGTCAGTAATCAGCAACTTTCTCATCCGCCCAACCCGAATCACGCTCGCGGGCATCGGTGACGAGGCGCTCGAGCCGCCCGAAATCGTCCACGCCGATGACATGTACGATCCAGGCACCGCGGCGGAAGCTGGCGTGGGCCTGCTGCAGGTACCAATTGGCGATCGGATTACTGGCTCTCGAACGCCAGTACATCATCGGGAAGCGGCCACGCAGCACCTGCCACAGGGCGGCGCCCAGCCCCTCGCCGCGGGCTTCCTGGGTGACGACGAACTTGTCCAGGTAGGGAATGCCGTCGACGCCGCGTGCGATCAGGGCGGCTGCGCGGCCGGATTCGGCCCAGAGCAGCCCCTCGATGCTGCGGCCTTCGAACCAGTCCGGTCGCAGGCGGCGATCAAAGCTTTGCTCCAGCAAGCCGGCCAGCGCCTGGATCTGATCCGGACCCGTGTCGGTAAGCCAGTTGATGCGTTCTCCCCGGCGGATCAGGGTACCGGCCCCGGTGTGGGTGAACAGTTCCCGGGTCAGCTTGGCGGCCGAGGTGATGGAAACGGAGGTTTCCGGCGGCAGCTTTTGCAGCATGTCCTTGATCTGGGCCAGCTTGAGTTCCATGCCGGAATGGACCCAGTCCTGGGCGATCAACTGATCGTAATCACCGCTGATGCTGATGGCCGAGATGATCCGGCCATTCTGATCGAGCAGGCCGCCGGTGCCGGTCAGGAAAATCACCTTGTGAGGCTGCACCGCCCAGACCAGTTCACGGGCGGCGATATCGGCATTGATGTTCATCACCTGGCCCGAGGCTGACTCGCCGAGGCAGGCGACAACCGGCAGCGTGCCGGCCCGCACTGCCGAGCGCACCGGTTCGAGTTCGACGTGCTCGATTTCGCCGACCAATCCGAGTTTTTCGCGATCGGCGAGACGGGCATTGAAGATGCCGTGCAGAATGCCGCGTGCACGCACGCCACGTTCCTCCAACGCATCGACCAGGGCGGCATTGGCGCGGTAGATCACCGGACGGGCCACGGCCATCACTTCCTCGGTGGTCACGCGCAGGCCATTATGTTTCTGGACCTCGACACCGGCCTCGGCCATGGCGTCATCCAGTTGCGGGCCGGCCCCGTGCAGAACAATCGGGGTCAGACCCAATCGATGCAGAAACGCCAATGCCGCGGCCAGCTCGTCGAGGTCGTCACGCAGCACCGCACCGCCGACCTTGACCACGGCAAAACGCGCTTCCTCGATCCGGGAAAATTGTTTCAGATACTGCCGCGCCTCACGGCTGGAGCCCAGCTGGCCGAGCAACTCGATGACGGTTTGTCGAACTTCGGCCATGCCTCAGCTTTCTCCGATCAGGAATGGAAAAGAGTTGGAAGAGAATTCTGTCGACCAACCGTTAAAAGTATCCGACCCGCGCTTATCTTGCCAGAATCGAGCCAGTGCCTTGCCCGGATGCCTTTCACTCTCGACCAAACGGTGCATGCAAGCTTCACTTTGGTGTTTGCCCGACAGCACCAGGCGGCTCGGCCCGGCCACCGATTTGATCAGCCAGGAAGGCAGCGGTCTCATCCAGCAGCATCTGGCGCGATGACTCATCCACTATCGCATGGCCGCCGTCGGGGAGTTCCACATAGCGCACCGGCCGACCGGCCTCCCTGAGCGCCTGGGCCATGCTGAGACTGTGTTCGCTTGGCACGCGCAGGTCGTCGCGGGCGTGCAGCAACAAGACCGGTACGTCAATTCGCGCGGCCAGGTGAAACGGCGAGACCGATCGCAGCCGGGCCTCGCCCTGGCCTTTGCTGCCGATAAAACGGGTCCACGGCGCAATCGGCGCGTTGCGCTGATCATCGCGAACCAGTCGGACCAGATCGGTGGCCGGGCTGATGGCAATGGCGCAGGCATAGGAATGGTCAGGTCGGGCAACGCCCATCAGGGCTGCGTAGCCACCGAACGAGCCTCCCATGATGCAAACCTCGCCCGGCGAGCTCAACCCTTGGGCCAGCAGCCAGGCGGCAGCATCGTCGATATCATCCTGCATCAGCCCGCCCCACTCGAGGCGCCCGGCTGCCATCCATTCCTGACCGTACCCGGTGGACCCGCGAAAATTGGGTTCGATCACCAGGTAACCCTGACTGACCAGGAACTGCGTCCAGTAGGAAAAATCTCCGTCAGTATGACTGTGCGGCCCGCCATGCGGCAGAACGATGGCCGGCCACGGTCCTTCGCCCGACTCGGGCACGGTCAGAAAAGCGGGAATCGGCGTGCCGTCGCGGGCAGGATAATGGACCGGCTTCTTGGCCACCAGGCTTGCTGACTCCAGCCCCGGATAGGTTCCGCCCAGGCGGCGTAGCGATGGACTCCGGTCGAGTTGGTCGTCGTATAAATAGTCGTCGTATAGATAAAAGACCGGCGGTCGGGCGGGATGGGCACTGCGCACGACATGCCGGTCAACCTCGCTGGTCGAGCTGATGATCTGGTTGACCGTTTCGGGCAGCATGGCGTCGATCCTGGCCTGGATCGCCGTCCAGTCAGGGTCGAAATAGACGTGGCGGGGCATATCGTCGACAAGCTGGAAGCCGATCGGTCGCCAGGCACCGTCGTGATCTTCGAACAATATGCCCGACACATCGTGTTCATTCGGCAAGGGCAGCCTCTTGTCCACCCGGCCGGTTTGCAGGTCGCGCAGTTCCAGCTCCCGCCTGGCTTGCGCCGGCCTCAGCACCCACACTGCATCCTGATGCCGGGCCAGCGCCATGATCTGGTCGCCTTCGTCAGGCAGAAGCGCCAGACCCAGCGTCTGCCAGTCGTCGGAGTCGGCCAGACGAAAGGCAAACCGCGGACCCCCTTCGGTGACGATCTGCATGACCCGCACCCGCCCGGCGGGATCGGCAATGAATCCGCGCTCGGTGGCAACTTGCGCCAGCTCCGGCGTGCGGGCGCGCGAGCGCAGATCGATCCGCTCGATCATGTCGTGGGGTCGATCGGGAAAGGCGATACGCGCCAGCACTTCGCCTGGCCGATGCGGCAGGGCATCGATCAAGACCATCGAGGCCTGACGCTCCCGATTGACCCGCCGGGCCCTCAAACTGCGCCCGCCAGCGGACGAACGACGCAGCAACGGCCGGACAGTCCCCCGGGCAAGTGAATAAACATACACTCGCGAGTCGGGCATGCTCGCCCGCGGCCGCATTCCAAGGGCGCTGATCAGCAGAAAGTCCGGTCCACTCCATTCGACTGCAATGACCGCCACCACCTCACGGCGCAGGCCAATGTGAATTTCCTCGAAGCCAGCCTCATTCAGGCGCCAGATAACAGGCACATAGCCACCGTCCGCCACCCGCAGCATGGCCAGGTGCCGGCCATCCGGCGACAGCACGGGCGACCCGATCGCGGGCAGGGCGGCGAAAGCTTCTGCCGGGGGCGGGGACCGGGCAAAGGCAGCCGTCAGGAACAGGCTCAGCGCCACTGCTGTCATGCGGACGCAGACAGCAAGGATGTTGCCTGGCTTAACCAAGCAGGTCACGATACAGCCGGGTGGCCTGTTCAAGCTGGCCGAGGCCAACCCATTCATCGACCGCATGAGCCTGGGCGATATCACCGGGGCCGAGAACCAGCGCAGGCAGGCCTGCATCTGAAAATAATGAGGCCTCGGTCCAGAAGCCAACCGGCTGGCCAACACTCAAGCCCTGTCGGCGACAGAATGCACGCGAGCCGGCATCGTCCCGGCCACCGGCTGGCAGCGGCGGGCCGGCAAAGGGAATATCCCACTCGACCCATTGATCCGCGCCGGCCAGATCCTTGAGTGCGTCGAACAATTCTTCGTTGGACTGGCCCGGCCCCAGCCGGGCCGAGTAATGCACGCGGGCATCGCCGGCAATCACGTTGGACTTGGTGCCACCGTTGAATAGCCCCAGGTTGAAGCAGGTATGGCGCCCTGCTTCGGCCTCGGCCTGGCAGTAATCCAGGGCGGCGCTCAGCCAGCGGGCCGCGCGGTGATTGGCATTGTCTACAAGGGCACGGAATTCGGACGAGTGGCCCATGACGCCATTGAAATGGCCCTTGACCGACAGGAAACCGCGGTGAGCGAGGATGGCCTGGCAGCCGGTCGGCTCGCACACCACGACCTGCTCGAAACGCAGGTTTTCCGGAATCTGAAGAAAATTCTTCACGCAACATCCGCCCGCACCCTCCTCATCGCTGGAAAACAGCAGCGCCATGGGATGATCGGAATCCTCGGCGACCGCCAGCAGTACGGCGGCCGCGCCCTTGATGTCACAGGCGCCTCGCCCGTAGGCCCGGTCGTTTTCTACCGTCAGAGTCAGTGGCGGCCGGGTCCAGCCCTCGCCGACCGGTACCGTGTCGAGATGACAGTTGAACAGCACCTTAGGCTCGCCGCGACGGGCGTAGAGGTTGACATGGCCATCGCCGTAATCACTGATGTCCACCGAGAAACCGGCCGCCTCCAGATGCTCGCGGCAATACACGAACATGCGCGCCCCGGCATCAAAAGCCCGCGGCGGATTCTGGCTGTCGCATTCGATCAGCCTGGCCAAGTGGTTGAGAATTCGTTCGGTCATTGGTCGGAACCTTTCAAACGCGACGAAAAACAAAAGCGACTAACCGCGAAGACGCTAAGAACGCTAAGAAGGTCAAAAAGAAAAAATGTAGCCTTTGAAGCATGGATCGCATCTTGAATTCAAAGTTTTCCGAGACACGCTTCGCGCCCTTCGCGTCTTTGCGGTTAGTCATTCTTGATTGCCGCCGCGAATGCGAGCGGCGAGGGTGGAGGACTGGCCGATGAGTTTGACGAAGCCTTCGGCTTCTTCCGGGGTCCACGAGGCGGACTGGGCATAGACCGCGCCTGGATCCTTCAAT
Organism: Wenzhouxiangella sp.; assembly: GCA_047921095.1. Taxonomy (GTDB): domain Bacteria; phylum Pseudomonadota; class Gammaproteobacteria; order Xanthomonadales; family Wenzhouxiangellaceae; genus Wenzhouxiangella. The sequence goes on from JBLRWT010000063.1 coordinate 5,580, forward strand.
AGATAGCGCGAACCTGTCGCGACGGCGTGGACAGCGCCGCCGTCGGTGGCCAGGCGGACGACGCCGGTGACGAAGCGGTTGGCGCTTTCGAGGTAGGCTTCGAGGTCGGCCTTGTGTGGTTCGAAGAAAAAACCGGTATAAACCAGCTCGGCCCAGCGGCTGGCCAGGGTTTGCTGGAACTGATTCTGGAGACGGGTATTGACCGCCTCACGCAGGGCACGGTGTGCCGTCATCAGGCCGTCGATGCCTGGGCATTCAAACACGATTCGCCCCTTCAGGCCGATCGAGACATCGCCGGTATAGATATGCCGGCCCACGCCGTAGGCGCCCAGGCGGCGGTTCAGTTCGGCCAGCAGGGCCGGTCCGGCCACAGGCTCGCCGTCCAGACTGACCGCGCGCCCTGCTTCGAATCCAATGGTCAGCTCCAGGTCCTCGTCCGGCCATTCGGCTCGTGGCCGGCACCAGACATGGGTGTCATCGCCTGGCGCGCCGAACTCGTCGATTTCCTGACCCGACAATGTCACGCCCAGCAGGTTTTCATTGATCGAATATCGGCTGTTCGACGCAGGCACCTCGATTCCGGCCCTGGCCATCAACTCGAGTTCGTGGGCGCGCACGTTGCTGGTTTCGCGCTGCAGTTGGCGGATCGGCGCGTGAATCTCGTAGTCGCCCAGTGAGCGCACGGACTGGTCGAACCTGAGCTGATCATTGCCCATGCCGGTACAACCGTGGGCGAAATGCTTCGTGCCCAGCCGATCTGCCAGGGCCAGGCATTGCTGGACGATCACGTAGCGGTCCGAGCACAGCATCGGATACTGCTCCTGCACCCGGGCGCCGGACCAGAGCAGGGGCACGACAAACTGATCCCACAGCGGCTGGCCGGCGTCCAGTTCGTGATGCTCGGCTGCTCCCAGTTCACTGGCACGCTGGCCGATCCATTGCTTCTGTTCGGCACTGATGCCCCCGGTGTCGACAAAGGCCGTGTGGACGTTGAACCCCTGCTCGCGGAGCGCCAGCACGCAATAGCTGGTGTCGAGACCTCCGGAAAAGGCCAGAACGATGTCTTGTCTGTCGGTCATGAAAGGATTCCTTTTCCTTTTTTGGTTACCAGAAAGCAAAAAACCCAGCCGGTCGGCTGGGTTGGTCGCAAGCTGCAGGTCAAACCAGTTCCAGCTTAACGACGCTCCCAGCATGGGCAGCGACGGCGTCGCGGACACTGCAGTGACACGGCGGAACGGCTGAAGGTCGGACGACTCTGGCTCATGGGCTGAATGTGCCATAGCCGGGCACAGGATGCAATGGAGCTCTCACATATTTTATGAATATTGGCTCAACGGACCGTTGCCAGGCGGTCGGTCAGACGATAGTCTGATATCCAATCAATCGGGACGATACATGGTGAATCATTTTGTGCGTGCAGCGATGCTGCTGGCCGTGCTGGCTGGCCCGGTCTGGGCCGGCGTCGTCGACCCCATGCCGGTCAGCGACCGCTCGGCGGCGCACACAAATCACGCCGAGCGTCTGTCGGCGGAACTGGGCGCAAAAGGTTTTCTCTTTGGCGCGCCAATCTACATTCGCATTTTCAAGGCCAGTCGCGAACTGGAGTTATGGGTGGAGGGAACTGATGGCTACCGCCTGTTCCGCACCTATCCGATCTGCGCCATGTCCGGCACGCTGGGTCCGAAGCTCAAGCGTGGCGACTGGCAGGCGCCGGAGGGCTTCTACAGTGTCGATGCCGACTGGATGCATCCGCATTCCAGGTTCCACCTGGCTTTCAATATTGGCTATCCAAACGATTTCGATCGCGCCCGAGGCCGAACCGGCAGTGCGATCATGGTCCACGGCGGCTGCGACTCGCGCGGCTGTTTTGCCATGACCGACGAGATCATGGAAGAAATCTACGTGCTCGCCGAAGCGGCCCTGCGCCACAGTCAGCAGAATTTTCCTGTGCATGTCTTCCCATTTCGCATGACCGACGAAAATCTGCGAGCCCATCGAGACTCGGAGTGGCATGAATTCTGGCTGATGCTTCGGGCTGGTTACGACTCCTTCCTCGAAACTGGTGTTCCTCCAGCGTCGTCAACCGAGCGGCTTGCGCTCGAAGCGCTGACGGGATTCGAGGCGCCAGCCATCAGCGAAAGCCGCCAAGGCCGGTAGCCACGGGTGATGGAAGCGGGCGCTTTTTGGGTGAAGCGTCAGCAGGCAGCGGTAATCACTTTTGCGATGCGTTCAATTTGGTCGTCCGCGAGTTCCGGGTAAATCGGCAGCGACAAGCATTGCTCGCTGATGCGTTCGGCTACTGGAAGGTCGCCGTGTCGGGCTCCGGAAAAGGCCGGTTGCTGGTGCAGGGGGGTCCGATAGTAAATGGCGCTGGCGATACTCTCGGCCTCAAGCGCTTTCATCAGGCCGTCTCGCCTGCCGTCCGGCGCCAGCACCGTGAACTGGTGATAAACGTGCTCGCCGATGCCGTCTTCGTGCGGCATCACCAGCGGCGTCCTAGCCAGCAACCGCTTGTAAGTGGCAGCCACACGCCGGCGCTCACGATTGAACGCTTCGATATGGGCCAGCTTGACCCGCAGAATCGTGGCCTGGATTTCATCGAGCCGGCTGTTATAGCCAATCTGCTCGTGATAGTAACCGCCGGTACGGCGACCATGATTACGCAAGGCGCACAAGGATTGATAAAGCTCGGCGTCATCGGTGATCACCAGCCCGCCGTCGCCGTAGCAACCGAGATTCTTGCTGGGGAAAAAGCTGAAGCAACCAGCCAGCCCTAGCGAGCCGGTCTGGCGGCCCGCGATAGCGGCGCCAAAGGACTGCGCGCAGTCCTCGATCACGCTCAATCCACGTTGTGCGGCAATGTCCATGATGGATACCATGTCGGCCGGCTGGCCGAACAGGTGCAC
>JBLRWT010000064.1:0-8399 GCA_047921095.1 Wenzhouxiangella sp.
ACCAATTTCGACGTGGTCACGCGGCTTGAACCCGAGTTCGACCGGCTCGCCCCAACGCCGGATTTCGGCATTGTCGTCCTCGGTCTTGCCCTCCGGTACTGTGGCGTCAGGCAGGTTGGGCATGTCGAGGAAAAGGTGGTCGAGCTGTGCCTTGATCTGCTCCAGCGTCGATTTGACTTCCTTCAGTTCGTCGCCCAGGCGTGAGACTTCGGCCAGCAAGGGCTCGATATCCTCGCCCCGCGCCTTGGCCTGGCCGATCGATTTCGAACTGACGTTACGTTGGTTCTGAAGTTCTTCGGTATGGACCTGCAACTGCTTGCGCTTCTTCTCGAGCGCCGCGTAGTTTTCCATGTCCAGGTGATAACCGCGGCGAGCCAGTTCGCTGGCCACGCGCTCAAGATCCTGTCTTAACAGCTGTGGGTCCAGCATGGGTGCTCCCCTTGAAGGCGCCTACCCTTTGAAAGGATGGCGCAGGATGACGTTGGCGTTGCGTTCCGGTCCAGTCGAGAGCATGTGGACAGGGGCACCGACCAGTTCCTCGATGCGATCCAGGTAGGCCCTCGCGCCGGCTGGCAGGCGATGCTGTTCGGTCAATCCCTGGGTCGTACCCGCCCAGCCCGGCATGGTTTCATAGACAGGCTGTACACGCTCCCACTCCTCGGCGCCGACGGGGAAGCTGTCGACACCCTCATAGCCGATGCAGATTTTGACTTCTTCGAATGGATCAAGTACGTCAAGCTTGGTGATGCACAGGCCGGTGACCCCATTGATCCGTACCATGCGCTTCATGGCCACGGCATCCAACCAGCCGCATCGGCGAGGCCGGCCGGTGGTCGCACCGAACTCCACGCCGCGCTCGGCCATCAGCTTGCCGGCACTGTCGTTGAGTTCGGTGGGGAACGGTCCCGATCCCACGCGCGTGGTGTACGCCTTGGTGATCCCGAGCACGTAATCGAAGGTCGCCGGTCCGACGCCGCTGCCGGTCGCCGCGCCACCCGCGGTGGTATTGGACGAGGTAACGTACGGATAGGTGCCGTGATCGATATCCAGCAGGCTGCCCTGGGCACCCTCGAACAGGATACTGCCACCAGCGGCGCGAAGCTCATGCAGATCGCCGGTGACATCGGTAAACATCGGCTTGAGTTCCTCGCCCAGACGCGCTGCCTGGTCGGTAATCGCCGCCCTGTCTACCGGGGCAGCCTTGTAAAGGTGTTCCAGCAGGAAGTTGTGATAGTCGATCACCGCATCGAGCTTGTCAGCCAGACGTTCGGGATCGGCAAGGTCAGCCAGGCGCAGGCCATGACGCGACACCTTGTCTTCATAGGCCGGGCCGATACCGCGCCCGGTGGTGCCGATCTTGCGCACGCCACGGGCCGTTTCACGGGCCTTGTCCAACGCCTCGTGACAACCGAGGATGACCGGACAGGCCGGTGAGATGCCGAGCCGCGAGCGCACTTCCACACCGCGCGCTTCCAGACCTTCGATCTCGGTCATCAGGGCATGCGGGGCAACAACCACACCATTGCCGATCAAGCATCTGGCCCTGGGCGTCAGAACCCCGGAGGGAATGACGTGAAGGACGGTTTTTTCGCCGTTGATGACGAGCGTATGGCCAGCGTTGTGCCCGCCCTGGAAACGGACCACGGCGTCGGCATCGTGGGCCAGAAGATCAACAATCTTGCCCTTGCCCTCGTCACCCCATTGGGTGCCGAGTATCACTACGGATCTAGACATGTCTGCCCTTCGAATTGTTAGTCGCGATGTTGCTGGTCGAAGTAGCGGAAGAATTCAGACCGGGTATCCATCAGCATGATGTCATTCTCGGTTCCGAAGCTACGGTCGTAGGCTTCCAGGCTGCGCCAGAAAGAATAGAACTCGCGATCACGCTCGAAGGCGTTGGCATAAATCTGAATGGCCTGGGCATCACCTTCACCACGAAGCCGCTGAGCATCGCGCTCGGCGTCGGCCAGCAGAACCCGGACCTGGCGATCGGCATCGGCCCGGATTCGCTCGGCGCGCTCGCGACCCAACGAACGAAGCTCATTGGCAAACTCGGTTCGCTGGGTTTCCATGCGCTCGAATACCGAGTTCAGGACCTCATCGGTCAACTCGATCTTCTTGATGCGAACGTCGATCACATCGATACCGAAGTCCTGAACACGACGGTCGGTGCGAACCACGAGTTGCTCCATCATTTCACGACGCTGCTCGGAAACGACTTCACTCAGGGTGCGTTGGGCGAACTCGTCACGCAGGTCGTTGCGAATCAGCTGGGACAGACGGGCACGAGTGAACATCATGTCGCCCTGGGTCGCCACGTAGTAGTCGCGCGGGTTGGTGACGCGCCACTTGACGTAGTAATCGACCTCGACGAATTTCTGCTCGGCGGTGTTCATCTGCTCCGGGCGCATGTCCAGAGTGATCATTCGCTTTTCGAATTTGCGCACGTTGTTGATGAACGGCATCTTCAGATGAATGCCGGGCTCGTAGTCGGCCCGAACTACCTCACCAAGTCGAAACTTGATCGCGAACTCGGTTTCCTTGACCACGAATATGCTGTTCAGGCCGATGATCAGGGCCAGGATGGCAATGATGGGGATCAGAATTCTCATGATTAACGGCCCTCCCGGCCACGGCGGGCTCGCGGATCAGTTTGCGTTGGTCGCTGTTGCTCCTGCGGCGCCATCAGCGGCACCGGTGGCGGCGGCGCGGTGCCGGCTCCCCGCATGGTATCCAGCGGCAGGTAGAACATGTTGTTGGAATCAGTCACATCCATCAGAATCTTGGCCGAGCGACCGAACACCCTTTCCAGGGTTTCAAGATACAAACGCTCCCGGGTCACTTCAGGTGCCAGCGAATATTCGGTGTGGATCGCGATGAAACGGTCGGATTCACCGGTCGCCTGGGCGATGATGGATTCCCGGTATGCCTGGGCCTCTTCCATGACTCGCGCGGCTCGTCCACGTGCCTCGGGAACTTCCTGGTTGGCGTAGGCCTGGGCCTCGTTGGCAAAGCGGATCTGGTCCTCGCGGGCTCGCACGACATCGTCGAACGCGGAACGCACCTGGCCCGGCGGACGCACTTCCTGCAGGTTGAACGAGGTGATTTCAATACCCGGGTCGTAGCGGGCAATGATCTCTTCAAGCAGTGCCTGGGCATCGATGGCGATCTGTCCGCGACCAATTTCCAGGATGAAGTCCATGTTGTTGGTACCGACGATCTCACGAATCGAACTGTCAGCGGCCTGGGCCAGTGAATCCTCCGGCTGCTGGACATTGAACAGGAATTTCTCGGGCTCGAAAACCCGGTACTGGACCGCGAAGGCCAGGTCGATCAGGTTTTCGTCACCGGTCAGCATCCGGCTCTGGCTCTCCAGCGAACGGACTCGACTGACATTGACCTTGTGCACTTCCTCGATCGGGCGTGGCAAGGTGACATTGAAACCCGGATTCAGCGTGCGGGTGTATTCGCCAAAACGAAGAACGACGCCGCGCTCCGACTCATCGATGATGTGAATCGAGTTCCAGGCCACCCAGATCAGCAGCAAAAGCCCGACCAGCATCAGCAAACCACCGAACGACGGCCCGCCGGTAGAGCCGCCGCGCTTGTCGTCACTACCACCGCCACCCATGATTTTCTTCAGGCGGCGCTGAACATTGGCAAAAACCTCGTCCAGATCGGGCGGCTGCTGTCCGTTGCCGCCCTTCCACGGATCGCGATCGCCACCGCCACCACTTCCGCGTCCAGGTTCATTCCAGGGCATTGATTTCTCCGTTGCTTGATTCGTGCTCGTGGCACCCCCGCCCCGCAATACAAGGGAGATGGTCGGGTTTGGTGCCGAAATATCGGGCTGACCCGCACCGGCGGGACAGAACGGCCTAGTTTAGCAGGAGTTGCTCTGCCAGTCTGCCTTCCGCGCCATCGAGGCGGGACAAGATCCTTGCATCTCGACGATCAAGATCGACCTCGAGGTCACAGCCCCCCAACTCGTCCGGCTGTTCATCACGCACGACACCCAACTCGAACAGCCGGGCCCGCAAGCGCTGATGTTCAGGCGGAAGATGAATCCGGCGCCGAATACGCCCTTCACCTATCAACTCCGAGATCGCCCGCTCGAAAGCATCCATCCCCTCTCCAGTGATTGCGGAAAGCCAGACACCGGTGATTTCCCCGCCGGCATTGCGCTCCAGACCGGGCGCACGGTCAGTGGCATCTGCCTTGTTGAAGACCTTCAGTCTGGGCAATTCTCCGGCTCCGATGTCACGCAGCACCTCCTCGACGACCACCTGGTGCCGGGCACGGTCCGGGTCAGCCCCGTCTATCACGTGCACGACCAGCGTGGCCGAAAGCGTCTCTTCGAGCGTGGCCCGGAACGCTGCGATCAATTCATGCGGCAGGTCGCGAATGAACCCCACCGTATCGCTCATCAGAATGGCCGATCCGTCAAGATCCTCGATTCTTCGAACGGTGGGATCCAGTGTGGCAAAAAGTTGATCGCGTGCCGACACGCTCGCTTCAGTCAGACGATTGAACAGCGTGGACTTGCCGGCGTTGGTATAGCCCACAAGCGCGACCAGGGGGACTTCGCTGCGCTGGCGCGAGCGCCGGCCCTGGGCGCGCTGCTGCTCGACCCTGCCCAGTCGCGCTGTCAACAGACGGATGCGATCACCGAGCAAACGACGATCAGTCTCGAGCTGGGTTTCACCCGGTCCGCGCAGGCCGATACCGCCACGTTGACGCTCGAGGTGAGTCCAGCCACGCACCAGGCGGGTCGACAAATGCTTCAACTGGGCCAACTCAACCTGCAGCTTGCCCTCGTGCGACCGCGCTCGCTGGGCAAAGATATCGAGGATCAAGGTCGTGCGGTCAAGCACGTTGCAACAAAACCGACGCGCCAGGTTGCGTTCCTGGACCGGGCTCAATCGCCCGTTGACAAGAACCACACCGACATCCATCGCCTCGATGGCCTGAGCGACCTCCTCAACCTTGCCCGACCCGACCATGTAACGCGGATCAGGCCGCTCGCGCGGCGCTTTCAGCTCGGCCACGACCTCGAGCCCGGCGGATTCGGCCAGGCGTCTGAATTCTTCGCGCGAATCAGCGTCATCCGAATAATCAATGACCGGATGCAGCAATAACGCCCTTGAGGCGGCCGACTGGTCGCCCGGAACAGGTTGCTCAATCAGGAGTCGAGATCCTCCTCATCCTCATCGTCGCCCAGGCGCACGTTACGAGACGGCACCACGGTCGAAATGGCATGCTTGTAAATCATTTGGCTGACCGAATTTTTCAATAAAACCACAAAGTTATCAAATGACTCTACCTGGCCCTGCAGCTTGATGCCGTTGACCAGATAAATGGCGACCGGGACACGCTCCCGACGCAGTGCATTCAAGAACGGATCCTGTAGCGATTGACCCTTGGACATCCTGTTACTCCTTAGGTTTCTGACTATCTTCTTGGTGTGTCGACTGGGCTCAATTCGGCGCTACCCGAGGCTTTCACCTCAGCCCTGACTTCAATTTGGACTGCCACGCCGTTTCAAAAAACCCTCTACTTGCCTGAAAACCAGATTAAGTGTAAGGCTTCCGTCTGGATCATACCAGAGCGCGCGACTCATCTGGCGCAAGGATGTCAACTGTCTCTTCGCCAGCTGCCTTGTCGCCGCCTTCGTCCTTGCCCTGAATTCATCCAGTTCGAACTCACCATCGAGATGCTGCCATGCCTGCCTGTAGCCAACGCTCCGCATGGCACCACTGCCCGGATCGAGCCCCGGCCGCTGTCGAAGTTTTGCCACTTCGTCCATGAATCCCTGCTCGAGCATGGCTTCGAGCCGTTGCGCGATCCGTTGATGAAGTCTCTGGCGATCAGCCGGAGTAACGACAAGTCTGCAGGACGGCAGTCGCGGAATACGATTATGTCGACGCATCCCGCTCGGACCCTGCCCGGTCAGGCGCACCACCTCCAGGGCTCGTTGTATCCGCTGCCGATCCGCCACCTCGATGGCCCCGGCGGCAATCGGATCGTGCCGTATCAATTCGGCATGCATGGCAGGCCAGCCGCGACGGTCGCCTTCGGCGGCGATGGCCTGACGTAATTCCGGGTCGGCTTCGGGCATGGCATCAAGGCCATAGATCATCGACCTGAAATACATCATGGTGCCGCCCACCAGAACCGGCAATTGTCCGAGGGCGGCAATGCGCCTGATTTCAGCTTCGCAATCGCGACAAAAATCGGCAACGGAATAGCTTTCTTCCGGCTCTCGAATGTCGATCAGAGCGTGCGGATAGGCCGCCAGCGTGTCAGGGTCCGGCTTGGCCGAGCCGATATCCAGGCCACGATACACCTGCGCCGAATCGACGCTGACCAGCCCGACCGGAAAGCGCCTTGCCAACTCCAGGGCAATCGCGGTCTTGCCGGCGGCGGTCGGCCCCATCAGGGCGACAACTGGCGGCAGAGGCGCGTCGACTTCGCTACTGGCCACGCAAGAACAAACGGTCCAGCGATTTCATGTCGAGCTGAACCCAGGTCGGACGGCCGTGGTTGCATTGATCGCTGCGCTCGGTTCGCTCCATATCCCGCAACAAACCATTCATTTCATCCAGGTTGAGACGGCGATTGGCCCGCACCGACCCGTGACAGGCCATGGTCGAAAGCAACTCATCGACAGCTGTTTCGACCCGGGCGCTGTCGCCAAGCTCTGCCAGATCGGCCAGCACATCGCGCACCAGACCGAGGGTGTCGGCGCGTGCGAGCAAGGTCGGTACGGCCCGGATGAGAACCGTTTCAGGACCGGCCAGGCCGAGATCGAAGCCAAGCCGCTGCAGACCTGATCCGTGGGCCTCCAGGGCATTGGCTTCGCGGCGGGAGACCGCCAGTCGTTCAGGGACAAGCAGCCGCTGGGACTTCACCCGTTCATCGGCCCAGGTGAGCTTGAGTTGTTCATAAACGATCCGCTCGTGGGCTGCGTGCATGTCGACCACGATCAGCCCTTCGGCATTCTGCGCCAGCACGAAGACCCCATGGACCTGGGCCAGCGCAAAACCCAGCGGCGGAATATCGCCGTCACCATTGGCACGGGGACGATCAGAATCAAGGGGCGCGGCCAACTGGCCATAGCGCGCCACGCTGTCGGCGACACTCAAGCCCAACCCGCCCTGGTTGGACCCTTGCATGCCGCCCGCATCTGCCCGGGTGGAATCGAACCTTGCCGGCGAGGCAGTGGACTGGCCTGGACGCGTATCGGCCAATGCCCGGTTGATGGTCGAAAACAGGAAATCATGTACCAGTCGGCCGTCGCGGAAACGCACCTCGCTTTTTTGTGGATGAACGTTCACGTCGACCCGGTGAGGATCGATCTCCAGTTTCAGCACGAAAGCCGGATGGCGACCATGAAACAGAACATCCCGGTAAGCCTGTCGCACCGCGTGGGCAACCAGTCGGTCGCGAACCAGGCGCCCGTTGACGAAGAAGAACTGCAGGTCGGTCTGGCTGCGCGAGAAACTCGGCCGTGCAATCCAGCCGGACAGGCGCAGGCCCGCATGTTCACTCTCGATGCTCATGGCCTGGTCGACAAACGCTTCGCCACAAACCTCGCCGACCCGCCGAACGGCCCCAGCCGCGCCACCCGCAGGTGGCAGCCGACGCACTGCACGACCGTCATGAACCAGCTCGAAAGAAACTTCCATATTGGCCAGCGCCATCCGGCGAACCAGTTCGTCGATATGGTTGAACTCTGTTCTCTCGGTGCGCAGGAACTTCCGACGCGCCGGTGTGTTGTAAAAAAGGTCGCGCACTTCGACGACGGTGCCGGCCGGCATGCCATTGGGTCGCGGCTCGCTGGCGGTCCCGCCCTCGGCCTCGATTTCAACTCCGCTTTGCTCATCCTGTGGCCTGGATGCGATGCGCACCCGGCTCACCGAGGCGATGGAGGCCAACGCCTCGCCACGGAAACCCAGGCTGGCAACGCCCTCGAGGTCTTCAAGGCTCGAAATCTTGCTGGTTGCGTGGGTGCTGAGCGCCAGTCCCAGCTGCTCCGGCGGGATGCCACTTCCGTTATCGCTGATACGAATACGCCGGGTCCCGCCCAGCTCGACCTCGACCCGGACCTTGCTCGCCCCGGCATCCAGGCTGTTTTCGATCAACTCCTTGACCACCGATGATGGCCGCTCGACAACCTCCCCGGCAGCGATCTGGTTGACAAGATGGTTGGCGAGCTTCTGGATCGGCATCTGCGAAGTTTAACGCGGGAGGGGGTGGAAGGGGCGGAAGACGGTGCGGTTGGCTGGTTGGCTGGTTGGTTCGGTTTCCGGTTTCCGGTTTCCGTCTTCCGTCTTCCGTCTTCCGACCTCAGGGCGATCAGGAGCCGGCGGGAATTACCAGGACGGCGCCGGGGTGGA
>JBLRWT010000065.1:0-8393 GCA_047921095.1 Wenzhouxiangella sp.
GGGTAGCCTACCGGAGGCGAACGGAGAGAACTCGCGAATTTCGTAAGTGACGACTCAAAACTGCCTCGCTACTATTCAGACAGCCGTTAGTTTGCCCGGCCGTGACTGCCTTTTCAAGAAGTACTTGAGTGCAGGGCTGAATAACGTCGGTCACCTGCTATAATGGCAGGATTTACCCAGCCGGAGCCCTCCCATGCGCCTGATCGACGAAGCCCTGACATTTGACGATGTTTCCCTGGTGCCGGACTACTCCGATGTGCTGCCGAAAGATGTCGATCTGACGACGCGGATCACCCGCGAGCTCAACCTCAATATTCCCCTGGCCTCGGCCGCCATGGACACCGTCACCGAAGCCCGCCTGGCGATCGCCATGGCACAGGCCGGCGGGGTGGGGGTGATTCACAAGAACATGACCATCGAACGCCAGGCTGAACAGGTGCGGGTTGTGAAGAAGTACGAGGCCGGGGTGATCAAGGATCCGATCACGGTCGGCCCCGATACCACCATCCGCGAGGTATTCGACCTCACCCGTCAGCACAACATTTCCGGTGTGCCGGTCGTTGACGGCGATGAACTGGTAGGCATCGTGACCAGCCGTGATCTGCGCTTCGAACGCAAGCTTGACGACCCGGTGCGCAACATCATGACCCGCAAGGACAAACTGGTCACCGTTCAGGAAGGCGCGGGCCAGGACGAAGTGCTCGAACTCCTGCACCGACACCGGATCGAGAAGATCCTCGTGGTCAACAAGCACTTTCAATTGCGTGGCCTGATCACGGTCAAGGACATCCAGAAGTCGCGTGATTTTCCGAACGCGGCCAAGGACAGTTCGGAGCAATTGCTGGCCGCCGCCGCGGTGGGAACCGGCGGTGACACCGAGGAACGAATTAGCGCCCTCGTCGAAGCGGGCATCGATATCGTGGTGGTCGATACCGCGCACGGTCACTCGAAGGGGGTGCTGGACCGGGTTGCCTGGATCAAGAAGCACTTTCCGGATGTACAGATCATCGGCGGTAACGTTTCCACTTCATCCGGCGCCCTGGCCCTGGCCGAGGCGGGCGCCGATGCCGTCAAGATTGGCCAGGGACCAGGCTCGATCTGCACCACGCGGATTGTGGCCGGCATCGGGGTGCCCCAGGTCAGCGCGGTCGCGGCCGCAGCCAGTGCATTGCGCGAACTCAGCGTGCCCATCATCGCCGATGGCGGTATTCGCTTCTCAGGCGATGTGGCCAAGGCGATTGCCGCCGGCGCCTCGACGGTCATGATCGGTTCGCTGCTGGCCGGGACAGAGGAAGCCCCTGGCGAGGTCGAGTTGTTCCAGGGCCGTTCCTACAAGAGCTATCGTGGCATGGGCTCGATCGGTGCCATGCAGAAGGGTTCCTCCGACCGCTACTTTCAGACCGACGCGGCCGTCGACAAGCTGGTGCCAGAAGGCATTGAAGGCCGGGTGCCGTACAAGGGCCTGTTGGGCGGTGTAGTCCACCAGTTGATGGGTGGCCTGCGTGCCAGCATGGGCTATTGCGGCTGCGCCAATGTCGATGACCTGCGCACAAAATCGCGTTTTGTTCGCATCACCGGCTCCGGCGTACGCGAATCGCATGCCCACGACGTGACGATCACCAAGGAAGCCCCCAATTACAAATTAGGATAGAGCGAAGGGTCCAGGTTTCAGGAAAACCTGGCCGGAGCTATCCGGCCTTTTCCCTTTTCCCTTTTCCCTTTCACCTTTCACCTTTCACCTTTCACCCGCTCTTCAGCAGCAAACAGCATCCCGATATCCCGGAACGCCTTGAACTCCAGGTGATTGCCACTCGGATCGGCAACGAACATTGTTGCTTGTTCGCCGCGGCGGCCGGCAAAGCGCAGGTATGGTTCGATGATGAACTGCAAGCCTCTATCACTCAGGCGCTTGGCCAGCCCTTCGAACGCGTCCCATTCGAGGATGGGGCCGAAGTGACTGGCAGGTACCGCATGACCATCGACCGGGTTGGTCTGGCTGGTGGGATGACTGTTCTTTTCGACCAGGTGAAGGACGAGCTGATGACCGAAAAAGTCCAGATCCACCCATTGACTGGTGCTGCGACCCGTGGCGCAACCCAGCGTCTCGGTGTAGAAACTGAGCGTCTGATCGAGGTCGGTTACCGGCAGTGCCAGGTGAAAACGGGGGTACGGGGTGGTAGGCAATGTCATTGTCGCGCAGCCTATCCGAACAGTTTCAACAGACGCATCTTGAAGCGGCTGTAAGGAGCGAAACGGATGGTGACTTCAGGAAAGCGTCCTCGCTTCATCACTGCCTTCAAGTGACTCAGCCGATCAAAGCCGGCCTTGCCATGGTATTGGCCCATGCCGCTCATGCCGACGCCGCCAAACGGCAGTTCCGGCACCGACATGAACATCAGCACATCGTTGATGCACAGATTGCCGGTGCTGACCTGATTCACGAACCGCGTCTCGCTTTCACGGCTTGTCGTGAAAAGGTAGGCGGCCAGTGGCTTGTCTCGTTCGCGGATGAATGCGATGGCTTCATCCAGATCATCGACTTTCAGGATCGGCAGAATGGGGCCAAAAACCTCCTCCTGCATGATCGCGTCGTCCGGGCCGATCCCGGTCAGAACCGTCGGCTCGATGCGCGTGCGCTGCTCGTCGACCTGCCCGCCAATAGCAATCTGCCCGTTGGACATATAGCCGCGCAAACGGTTGAAATGACGCTGATTGATGATGCTGGCAAAATCCACGCTACCCAGGCGATCATCCCCATACATGGCCTTCAATTCGTCGGCCATGGCGCTGATGAGCGCGTCATGTTGTTCGCTTGTCACCATGACATAGTCCGGCGCAATGCAGGTCTGCCCCGCGTTGAGGCACTTGCCCCATACCACCCGGCGCGCCGCTGATTTCAGATCCGCACCTGCATCGACCACGCAGGGGCTCTTGCCACCCAGTTCCAGGGTGACTGGCGTCAGGTGCTCGGCAGCCGCGCGCATGACGATTCGCCCCACGGCCGATCCACCAGTATAGAAAATGTGATCGAAACGCTGCTTCAGCAACTCGGTTGTTTCTTCCACCGCCCCCTCGACGATGCGTACGGCGCGCTGATCGAGATAACGCGGAATCAGGTCGGCCATGAGTGCCGCTGTATGCGCAGCGACCTCCGACGGCTTGAGCACCACGCAGTTGCCTGCGGCCAGGGCCGGGATCAGTGGGCTCAAGAGCAGTTGAACGGGATAATTCCACGCGCCGATGACCAACACCACGCCCAATGGCTCAGGCTGCACCCAGCTTCGCCCGGGTAGCCCAACCATGGGTGTTCGAACCCGCCGCTTCCGGCTCCATCGCCGCAACCGGGCTCGGGCATATCGCGCCTCGCTGAAAAGCAGCGACAGCTCGCCGAGCAGAACCTCCTGCGCCGGCTTGTCCAGGTCGCTGGCCAATGCCTGGGAAATCGCGTCCTGGTTTTCCTCCAGCAGCCGCACCAAGGCATCAAGCTGCCCGCGCCGCCATTCCAAGGGCCGGGTCAAGCCGGAATCAAAGCCGGAACGCAGCTCGGTCAGCATCATTGGATAGCTGTCAGGCGCAATGGTCACAAGTCGTGCTCCGCGGTTCGGATGGGTCAGGTCATACCGGGCCAATCTATCAGAATTTCGGGGTCATCAAGTCGATACGTCACAGTGATTGCTCGCTGAAAACCAGGATCTGGCCATCGCTGGTTGTAATGATCATCTCGTCGTTGTGCCAGGCCGGCGACAATACCCCGGATAGTCCATATGCTCATTTTCAATCAAAGGGTGGCGACAGTATCCGCGTCGCTATCCTTGAGAATCTGCCTGATCAAATTCATTTGTCGGCGGTCAGTGGCGTGGACAACCAGCACATGACGGCCTTGCCTCAAGGCCGACTTGACCTTGTGGATGTAGGGCGCATGGTCGGGCCGAAGGGTCACGGCGCCGCCAAGCAGGCCGCCACCAAAAGTGCTGAACGCCACTAGCACCACGAACGAAGTCCACGGATTGCCGACCACGAACGCCACGTCGAGCCAGACCAGCAACAGAAACACCAGCGCGCCGATGATTGCGCCAGCCAGCCCCAGCCAGACATGAGCCCGGATCAGCGTGTGCCAGATGCCGCGCGACTCCGGCTCCAGTAATTCGCCGTCAGCCCGCTCGCCCGGCGCGAGGACGATGAGTTGATCATCATCAAGCCGGACTGAGTCGACCAGCCGGTCGCGGCCGACCTGCAATCCGGCAAGGTCGGTGAAAATACCGGCAATCTTGTGATCCGAAGCCTCACCCGTCAAACCCATCCGTTGCTTCATGACGATCTCCAGCTTTGCATGACAACCCGGTGCGGCAAGCGTCGCTTTGCCGTCAACGAGCATTCACCCTAGCAAACTACCGCAAACGCTGCATTAAGAACGCACGCCCGGGACCAGGGAGATGCCACCGACCGCCTGGTTTCAACGCTCTGGAAAGCCTGCCACTGGCTGGCCACGGACGCCCTTTGATACCTGTTGATGTTCCGGTGAGTGACCGTAGCCAATCAACGCAACTGGCTGCCCTTGCTGCCGCGGCGATTGTCACGACAATTGTAAGTGCTCGCCTTGTTTTCAGCGACATCACGTTCGGACTGACAACCGATGCACAGGCGCACGCCGGGAATAGCCCGCCGGCGGGCTTCAGGAACAGGCTCGCCACATTCTTCGCACTCGCGGCGGCTTTCGCCCTTCGGCAGCTTGCTACGCGCCCGTGCGACCGCGTCTTCGACAGTGCTGTCGATCTGGTCCTGGACTGCTCCATCCTTTGCCCATCCAGTGGCCATGGTTCACCTCGGTAAAAAAGATTGGTAGGTTGATTGAATTGGACTTTTGCCGACCGGTTTGATTCCACCAACTCTATCTTCCGCGCTGACCCAGTCCTGGAGGCGATTTTGCTGGATCGAGACAGAATACAGTAAACAATATTACGTCGGGCGACGCAACTCTCAAAACGGGAGCCACAATGTCGAACCGCCACCTGCCCCGCAACCCGACGTATACTCCCCCGGCCTGCCGCCTGGCTGCAGGCCACGAGAAATACATCAGGGAGTACCAACATGAACAAACCCACCAGTATTCGTGGCGGTCGGTCGATGGAAGGCGATCTCGCCCAACTCCTCGGCGGCTCGCCCAGAAAGGCCGGCCTGCTGATCTTTGCCGCAATCATCGCGTTGATTGTCGTCTGGGGTCTGCTGACGGCCTTTTACACCGTGCAGCCGGAAGAACGGGCTGTGGTCAAGCGCTTTGGCGCCGTGATCACGATCACGGACCCGGGCCTGCACTTCAAACTGCCGTTCGGCATCGACCAGGTCCAACTGGTTGCCACCGAGCGGGTCCTGAAGCAGGAATTCGGCTTTCGCACCGAAGGCGTGCGGGGTGGCCGCACCGGCTACAGTGCCAAGGCATTCGAAGACGAATCACTGATGCTGACCGGCGACCTCAACATCATCGATCTGGAATGGGTGGTGCAATACCGCATCAACGACCCAATCAAATTTCTCTATGCCATGCGCGAACCAACCCAGACCTTGCGTGATATTGCCGAGTCGGTGATGCGCCGGGTCGTCGGCAACCGGCTCGGTTCCGATGTGCTGACCGTTGGCCGGGTCGAGATCCAGCTGCTCGGCCGTGACGAGATGCAACAGATCATGGATCACTATGATGCCGGCATTCACATTATCACCGTCGAGCTCCAGGACGTCGTGCCACCGCCGGCGGTGCAGCCGGCCTTCAACGAAGTCAACGAGGCACGCCAGGAACGCGAGCGGATGATCAACGAGGCCCAGAAGCGGGTCAACCAGGAGATCCCGCGCGCCGAAGGCCAGGCCCTGCGAACCATTGCCGAAGCGCAAGGCTATGCCACCGAGCGCGTCAACCGGGCACTCGGCGAAAGCTCACGCTTTTCAGCCGTGCTGGCCGAGTATCAGCAGGCGCCGGAAGTGACCCGCTCGCGTCTCTACCTGGAAACGCTGCACGAGATTCTGCCCAACATCGGTCAGATTCTGGTGATTCAGGAAGACCAGCTCAGTCCGCTGCCGTTATTGAATGTCGACCGCAACCGTGCCCCGGAGGTGCAACCATGAAGCCCATGATCCTGGTTATCCTGCTGGTTGTCCTGGCAGTGATCTTCAACGCCTGTGTGTTTGTCCTTGATGAAGCCGACCAGGCCATCATCGTGCAATTCGGCGAACCGCGCGGCGACATCATTTCCGAGCCGGGCCTGAAGCTCAAACTGCCCTGGCAGCAAGTCCGACGCTTCGACAAGCGCCTGCTGAACTGGGATGGCGATGTCACCCAGATTCCAACCCTGGGTCGCGAGTTCATCCTGGTCGATACCACGGCGCGCTGGCGAATCGAAGACCCGCTGCAGTTCCTGCGCAGCGTTCGCGACGAGCGTGGCGCCCGGACCCGGCTCGATGACATCATCGACTCGGTGGTGCGCGACATGGTCTCTTCCACCGAGTTGGAGGAAATCATTCGCTCCCAGGATTGGAGCGTGGACATCGGCGACCTGGAAGACCCGGCCCTGGCCGAGCGCGATGACCTCGACTTGCAGCAAAAGCCCAAGCTGGGTCGCGAGCTGCTTGAACAGGAGATCCTGCAACGGGCCAGACGCTTGATGCCGGAGCTGGGTATTGCGCTCAACGATGTTCGCATCAAGCGGGTCAACTATATCGACTCGGTCCGACGCCAGGTGGAAAGCCGCATGATTGCCGAGCGCCAGTCGATCGCCGAACGTTTCCGGGCCGAAGGCCAGGGACGAGCGCAGGAGATTCTGGGCGAGATGGGTCGTGAACTTCAATCGATCCAGTCCGAGGCCGCCAAGCAGGCCGAGGAAATTCGCGGACAGGCCGACGCGGAAGCAACCCGCATCTATGGTCAGGCGTTCGGGGCCGACCCGGAGTTCTATTCCTTCTTCAGAACCCTGGAGACCTACCGCTCGCTGGGTGCCAACAGCACCTTGATGCTGCGTTCGGATTCGGACTTCTTCCGTTACCTGGAGCGCTCGCAGGTCGAGTGACATCAATCACCAGGCCGGACTGTCCGGTCCGGCCTGGCCTTGTCAGATGCTGGCCGCCAACCGCGTGCCCTGATCGATGGCACGTTTGGCATCAAGTTCAGCGGCCACATCGGCACCGCCGACAAGATGGGCCTTGATTCCGGCCGCTGCCAGTGCAGCGGCCAACTCACGGTTGGGTACCTGGCCGGCGCAGATCACGATGTTGTCGACTTCCAGGCAGCGGACCTCATCACCGATCCGGATGTGCAAACCCGCATCATCAATGCGTTCATAACTGACTCCCGATAACATCTTGACGCCAAAGTGCTTGAGCGATGCGCGATGAATCCAGCCGGTGGTCTTGCCCAGTCCCTGACCAGGCTTCGAGGTCTTGCGCTGTAACAGATAAACCTCGCGCGCCGGCTGGCCGAATTCGGGCTTGAGACCATCGACGCCGCCACGCCGGTCGATGGTCATGTCCACCCCCCACTGGCGAAAGAAGTCCTTCGGCTCCGGCTGGTCCGGATCGGGATCGTTTTGTGGAACGGCATGGACAAGAAACTCGCTTACATCGAAACCGATGCCTCCAGCGCCGATCACCGCGACTTTTTGCCCAACTGGCTTGTTGTGGAGCAACACGTCGACGTAACTGAGCACGGACGGGTGATCCTGACCAGGAATGCGGGGATCGCGGGGCGTGACGCCGGTTGCGATAATGACCTCGTCAAACCCTTCGGCCGTCAGGCCGTCGACGTCAGCTCTCATGCCCAGGCGCAGGTCGATTCCGGTCAATTCGATCCGGCGAGAGAAATAGCGCAGTGTTTCGACGAACTCTTCCTTGCCGGGAACGCGCTTGGCCATGTTGAACTGGCCACCGATATGGGCGGCCTGGTCAAACAGCGTGACCTTGTGGCCACGTTCGGCCGCGGTTGTGGCCGCCGCCAAGCCTGCCGGGCCGGCGCCGATCACGGCGATTTTACTGGGTGTTTCTACCGGCTCGACAAGCAACTCGGTTTCATGACAGGCGCGTGGATTGACCAGGCATGAGGCCACCTTGTTCTGGAAAACATGATCAAGGCAGGCCTGATTGCATCCGATGCAGGTGTTGATTTCATCGGCCCGGTTGGCGGCAGCCTTGTTGACCCAGTCGGGGTCGGCCAGGAAGGGACGCGCCATCGAGATCATGTCCGCATCCCCTCGGGCCAGGACCGCCTCGGCGGTATGGGGCATGTTGATCCGGTTGGTGGTGACCAGAGGCAGTTTGACCACGCTGCGCAGTTTGCGGGTGACCCAGGTATAGGCCGCACGCGGAACCGTGGTGGCGATCGTCGGCACCCGCGACTCATGCCAGCCGATGCCGGT
>JBLRWT010000066.1:0-8361 GCA_047921095.1 Wenzhouxiangella sp.
CTTCGAGGAAGACAACAACAGGCGCCAGGCCCTGGGGCGACCGCGGATGCCGTTGGATGAACACCTGCTGGCCGCGCTCAAGCACGGTTTGCCCGAGTGTGCCGGGGTGGCAATGGGGGTGGATCGACTGGTGATGGCGGTCACGGCCGCTCCGAATATCGCCGACGTTCGAGCATTCTAGGGAGCCATCTCTGCTATTCCGATGTCTTCGATTTCAGGCCGGTTGCGTCGCTCGCGCCACTCGGGACCGAGCCGTTTCCAAAGCAGGGTCGATCGACTGTGCAGTGACATCCGGTTGGGCAGGTAGAGGTGAGAAACTTCTGCCAGCGGCACCTCGGTCGACGTTTCGTCCGCGTTGATCAGCACCAGCAAGGCCTCATGCGGCAGGGCCCAATCCGCTCTGAAGCGGACCAGATCGTCCGATCCCGGGGCCTGCAGTTCGCCGTTGGGTTCGGGGCGAATGCCGGCGATAAAACCGTAGAGGATTGATTGTCCTGTCCGTTCAACGCCCACCAGGGTCAACGGCCGATCACGCGCCACATCCGCGTACCCGAACCTGGCCGAGGAATCAGCGCGAACAAAAACCCGCTCGCCGGAGAGCGTATCTTCCGCCGCCACGATCACCTCCTCGACCGGCCACGGCCATAAGGGAGCCAGAACAAGTCGAGCTGGCGCCAGTGTTAGTAGTAGAATAGACGCCAGCAGACAAACCAAGATGACAATTTGCTGTAGCCAGTACGTCAAAGGACTTGGCATCATGCGCGCAATATAGCACGATGCATTTCCATGAAAGAAGCTGTCGCCTGTCTCCCGGGGGGTGAAAATCGGAGAATAAATCAGGGCGTTTTGAAAAAACCGCCGGAGCGTGTATGAACGAAGGCATCAAAGTTCGACCTGCAAGAATCGCAGAGATCCCAACGCTGGCCAAGCTGATCGAAAACCAGCTTCCCGACATGATGGGCGGGAGCAAGCGGCCCGTGAACATCGATCACCACCTGGCCGGCTTGATTCCCGACCAATCATTGATTCTGGCGACGCGTGGAAATCGCCTGGCCGGCCTGACTGCGGTCGATCTTGATCACAGCCAGATACTGGCCTGCTATCTCGATCCGGAAACCGCATCGCCTGACACGCCACGGCAACTGTTCAAGGCCGCCGAGCGGCTGGCCCAGTCTTTTGGGGCGCGCAAGCTGAGTTGCCAGGTGAAAAAGCAGGTTGGGGGCTTCATGGAATCCATGGGCTACAAGCCGAATGACAACGACGAGTCTGGCTCGACGCGGCTGGTCGAGAAGAACCTGCTCGACTCGGCACAGCCCGAGTTCCAGGAACTGATCAAATTGCTCGATGAACTTGGCATTCCCCAGGACTACGGCCTCACGCATCGCATGCGCCTGATTCCGGAGGCGAAAATGCTGGTGCCCGTCGGCCGTGACATCTTCAACCGTGACCAGCGTCTCAACCCTTCTTCGGCAACTGCCTGGACCCGTATGCAGACCTCGGCTGCAGGTCATGGTATCGAGCTGCAACTGGTATCGGCCTTTCGCGGCATCGCCTACCAGGCCAATCTGTTCCGGCGCAAACTGGAAGAGGGACAGCCGATCAACAAGATTTTGTCGGTCTCGGCCGCACCCGGATACAGTGAGCACCATGGCGGCCAGGCAATCGATGTGACCTCTCCTGGCACAAAACCCCTGGACGAGGCATTCGGCGAGTCAAAAGCCTACAAGTGGCTCAAATCCAACGCCGGCATTTACGGCTTCAAGGAAAGCTACCCGCGCAACAATCGACACAAGATTGCCTGGGAGCCCTGGCACTGGTGCTATCACCACCGACCCGGCGCCTGATTCAGCTGTTGCGGATTGTCGCGTAGGCCTCGAGTGCTGCTCACCCAGTCTTGACGCGGCAGCAGCTGCAGTTCATCCAGGCTCACACTGGTCGGCCAGCGATCCGGGCCGCGCAACCGCTCAGGCTCGGGATGGACCTCTGGCGGACGCCAGTTTTTCTGCAACTGCTTCCAGAAAGGCGTGAATACCCCGTAGGGACTGCCGTCGCCCTTGACGATTTCCCAAGGCTCGAACAACAGCGCGCCCTTGCAGCTTTGCGCCTGAAGCCCGCAGTCGGTCAACCGCTGCTTCAACGCCGCGTCTCGCTCGACCAGCGCCGGTTCGTACAGCCGATTCCAGTACACCGAACCGGCACCGACCTCGCTCGCCAGCCGGACCAGTTCACTGCCGCTTTCACCGCGGGCCATGACCAGGCGACTGCCCCGTTCGCGCAAGCGCTCATCAAGACTGGCCAGCGAATGATGCAGCCACCAGCGTGAGGCAGCGCCTGCCGACCAGGCGCCTTCGGCCCTGGGGTCATCGATATAGACGGGCATGACCCGATCATGTTCCTGGCAGGCAAGGTCGAACGCAGGATGATCGGACAGGCGGAGATCGCGGCGCAACCAGACAAGGGCAGTAGTCGTCATGCCTGCATCATTCCCTTTTGGCCGTCGATGATTGGTGAAACTCGATCAAAAGAATGAGTCACAGAGGGCACAGAGGAAGACAAAAACTGCTTTTCTCTGTGGACTCTGTGCCCTCTGTGGTTCAGTCTCTTTTGTGATGACTCGCCCGCAACAAACCCTTCGTGCTCCGAGAAAGCGGGCCTGGGAATCGGGCCTGGCCTCTTGGTTTAACCTGCTACGGTTCGACGTTCCATGCGGGCGGCATCGGAGCGGCGGGCTTCCAGGTGCTCCAGGTAGCCTTCTTCCAGCCCTGTGACGTATTCGCCGCTGAAACATGAACTGTCGAACCCGGCCAGCTTGCGATTCTTGCCGCGCACCGCGTTTTCCAGCGCATCGAGATCCTGATAAATCAATCTGTCCGCGCCGATCCGCTCACAAACCTCCTGATCGGTGCGACCCGCCGCAATCAGTTCGCTCGCGGCAGGCATATCGATACCATAGACATTGGGGTAGCGAACCGGGGGGGAAGCCGAAGCCAGGTAAACCTTTTTCGCGCCGGCCTCGCGAGCCATCTGGATGATCTGCTTCGACGTCGTGCCGCGAACGATGGAGTCGTCGACAAGCAGGACATTCTTGTTTCTGAATTCCAGCGCGATCGTGTTGAGCTTGCGGCGCACCGATCGCGCCCGCTCCTCCTGGCCCGGCATGATGAAGGTGCGGCCGATGTAACGATTCTTCATCAGACCTTCCCGGTACTTCACCCCCAGCATGTGGGCCAGCGGCAAGCAGGCCGTACGGCTGGTGTCGGGCACGGGTATCACCACATCGATGTCGTGGTCGGGCCAGACGCGCAGGATCTTCTCTGCCAGGGCTTCGCCCATGCGCAACCGGACCTTGTAGACCGACAGGTCATCGATCAGTGAGTCAGGGCGGGAAAAATACACGTATTCAAAAATGCACGGCGTGTGCGGACGTGCCTCGGGGCTGGCGTGACGATGAATTTCACCGTTCAGCGTGATCAGGACACTTTCACCAGGGGCCAGGTCGGAGATCAGCTGGAATCCCAGGATATCCAGCACCACGGACTCCGAAGCGATGATGTATTCCATGCCATCGGCAGTCTCCCGCTGCCCGAGCACCGCCGGGCGGATGCCATGCGGATCGCGAAAACCGAGCAGCCCGACGCCGGCGATCAGCGCCACTGCCGCGTAGCCGCCGCGGCAGCGTCGATGCACGCCGTCAACCGAGGAAAAGACGGCTTCAGGATCAACTCGGTTGCCAGCGTGACGTGCGAGTTCGTGAGCCAGGCAATTGAGCAGGACTTCAGAGTCCGACTCGGTGTTGATATGCCGCCGGTCTTCGGCGAACAGCTCATCGCTGAGACGATCGGAATTGATCAGGTTGCCGTTATGACCCAGTGCGATTCCGAATGGCGAGTTGACATAGATTGGCTGGGCTTCATCCGGGCGATCCAGGCCGGCGGTGGGGTAACGTACGTGACCGATACCGACACTGCCATTGAGCCCGAGCATCGAATGCTCGCCAAAGACATCCCGGACCAGGCCGATGCCGCGAGCCGAGCGCATACGCCCATCAACCAGGGTCGTCATCCCGGCGGCGTCCTGGCCGCGATGCTGCAGGATGGTCATCGCATCGTAGAGGCGAGCGGCAACTGGCGTTCGACCGAAAATCCCAACAATTCCGCACATAACTATTCTGACTCCGTTCTAGGTTCGGCAGGCACGTAAGCCTGCAAGGACTCGGGAAACTGCGTCACCGCCCACGCGGCCAGCCGTTCAAATTCCGGCAACAACAGCGACTCCTGCCACCAGGGATCTCCTGGAAACGGCGTAAATCGCGCGATGATGACGGCAACAATCACAATCGTCAGACCTCTCAGCGCGCCGAATAATGCACCAAACAGTCGGTCGGTGCCACTCAGGCCCGTACTGGCAATCAGCTTGCCGAGGAGGTAGTTGAACATGGCGCCAACCACCAGAACCAGCAAGAAAATGCCGACAAAGGCGACAATCAAGCGTACCGACGGCATTTCGATCCAGGGCGCCATTCTCAAGCTCAACGGCCCCGTGGCCATCATGGCGGCATAAAATGCCGCTATCCAGATGAGCAGCGAAAAGGCTTCTCTAAGGAAACCTCGGAACAGACTGACCAGGATCGACACCAGGCAGATGCCCAGAATCGCAAGGTCAGCCGCATTCATGGATGCGAAACGACCAGACCCTCGAGACCGGCACGCTCGGTAATCTCGGCCAGTTTGCGCACGGCATCCTCACGCGAGGAAAAAGGCCCGACTCGCACGCGCCAGATAGCACGACTTCCGGCCAGATCCTCGTGGATGAAGGCGTCAAAACCATGGTCATCGAGCTGACCAAGTAGTCGGACAGCATTGTTGCGACTGGCGAATGACCCGACCTGAACGGCAAATCCGGCCACCGCCTCGGAATCCTCTGCACTCGGGGCCGGGCCCGCGAGTACCACGGGATCGATGCCAGCGACTGTTCGGTCAATCTGGCCCCGCGCCCGCTCTGCATCCTCCCGGGTACGATACGGTCCCGTCCGCACTCGGTGCAGAGTCGAATCACCACGCACGAACAGCTCGCTCGTTGCCATGTGGCCAAGCTCAGCCAGGCGCTCGACGATTTCTCCGGCGGTGGCCTGTGACCCGAAACTGGCCACCTGAACCAGCCAGCCATTGTCATCGGCCGCGGCGATCGCCACAGGCTGGGGTGCTGACGCTTGTTCGGCGTCAGGCCGCGCCTCAGTAGACGGTTGATCCCGGGATTCGACGATCTCTTCGGGGTCGATGTCGGCCGGGGCTACGATGTCGATCGGCTCGCCAATCGGATATTCGAACGATCGCTCATCCGAGTCCGCTTCGACAACGGGTCGTTCCGTGGGTTCGTACGGTTCTTCAAACTCGGAAATCTCTGGTCCCGCTGCCCGATCAGGCTCCGGTTCGCTGGCCTGTGAAGAACCGGGCGCGCTTTCCGGCTGGAGACGGCGGGCCTGATCAGGCCCGATCGGTAACCGTCGAATTGGCGGTCGCTCGCCCGAAGGCTCAGGCAAATCGAGTGTCATCTCCCGTGGCATTCGTTGCTCATCCGGCGCGTCGAACAACATCGGAATGAAGATCACTGCCAGCGCAATGAGGATCGAGGCGCCGATCAGCCGCTGTTTCAAAACCTTATCCATGCAGTCTTTGCCTGAGTAGTTTTAGTTCGGGCCAGGCCTCGGCCACCGTTCGAAAAGAACCGAAAACCACGACCCGGCCACTGGGTCGCGAACGGTCAAGCGCACGCCGAATGGCCTCGGATACCGATTCTACCGCTTCCACGCCACCCTTGACAGGAATCCGCTCGAGCTCGGCCACCAGTTCCGCCCCTGACCGGGCTCGATCACCAGCCAGCGGGGCGACCAGCCAATGATCGAAGCAGGAATTCAGCGCGCGACCGATCCCTCGCACGTCCTTGCCTGCCAAAGCGGAAAACACGGCGCAGCTACGGCCTTTGGCGGGACCAAGCTCGACCGCCAAGGCCCTGGCAGCGGCGGCGTTGTGCGCGACATCAACCAGCACCTCCGGGGAATCGCTCAAGCGTTGCAATCGCCCAGCCAGACGGGCAGTTTTCATGCCTGTCGCCAGGGCCACGTCGGGAACCGGCAGGCGATCCATCAGCGTGTGTACCGCCATCACCGCACAGGCTGCATTGCCACGCTGCCAGCGACCAGCCATTGCCGGTTCCGGCAGGCCAACCCGACGCCCCGGCAGCGTCAGCGTAAATCCATGGCGCTGCGCGCGCCAGCGGAAATCCTGACCGGCCCGAAACACGGTCGCACCAGTGCGACGCAGTTCGTCGCCCAGACCCGCCGGCAATTGCTTCTCGCCAACGATCAAGGGCTTGCCCGAGCGCGCGATACCCAACTTTTCACGACCCACTTCAAGCCGCGTCCGGCCCAGCCACTCGGTGTGATCCAGGCCGATTGACGTGACCACCGTGACATCCGGGTCGACGATATTGACCGCATCCAGACGCCCGCCAAGGCCCACCTCGAGCACCAGGACATCAACCGGGCTGGCTTCGGCTACACACAATGCCGCCAGGGTGATGTGTTCGAAATAGGTCAGGAAAACATCACCCCGGGCTGATTCGACCCGATCGAGCGCCTGTACGATCAATGGATCGTCAGCCGGCTGGCCGTCGATGCGCATGCGTTCATGGAAGTCGACCAGGTGGGGCGAGGTATAGGCAAATGGTCGCCAACCAGCGGCCTGGTAAATGCGTTCAAGGAAGGCGACTGTCGACCCTTTGCCGTTGGTGCCGCCAATGGTGATGACCGGCCGGTCTCCGAAGTCGATAACGAGGCGTCGGAAAACCTCGCCGACCCGGTCCAGCCCCAGTCGGATGCCGGATTCGGGCGATCGTCGCTCCAGCCGTGCCAGCCAGGCATCCAGGGCTTGGTCGGTCAAGGCAGCTTTACTCGCCCTGCGAGTTTTCCGCTGCGTCCGATGCCGAAGGACTGGCATCGGCGTCGTCAGGTTCGAGCAACTCACCCTCGCGAACTGTCGCATCAACTCCGCTGCGCAACATGGTCAACAGCACATGAACGCGCTGGCGCAGCTCACGTCGGTCAACTATCTGGTCGATCGCGCCTTTCTGCAGCAAGAACTCCGATCGCTGGAAACCTTCGGGCAATCGCTCGCGAACGGTCTGTTCAATCACCCGGGGGCCAGCAAAGCCGATCAGGGCGTTGGGTTCGGCCAGGTTGATGTCACCAAGCATGCCGAGGCTGGCTGACACGCCGCCCATCGTCGGGTGGGTCAGAATCGAGATAAAGGGGAGACCCTGCTCTGCCATGCGAGCCAGGCCGGCGGATGTCTTGGCCATCTGCATCAGGGAGAACAGGCCTTCCTGCATGCGCGCGCCGCCCGAGGCGCTGAAACAGACCAGCGGCAGACGACGCTCCAGGCATTCATGCACGCCAGCCATGAATTTCTCACCCACCACCGAGCCCATGGACCCGCCCATGAAGCGGAAATCAAACGCACACGTCACCAGTTCCATGCCAAGCAACGGGCCGCGCAAGACAACCAGGGCATCGTTTTCACCAGTGCTTTTCTGCGAGGCGATCAGTCGGTCACGATACTTTCGCGTATCGCGGAATCTCAGAACGTCGACCGGCATCAGCTCCGCAGCCAGTTCGACATGATCACCTTCGTCCAGAAAGGCTTTCAGACGGGCACGCCCGGACAGGCTCATGTGGTGAGAACATTTTGGACAGACCTGGAGATTGCGCTCCAGTTCGGGTTGGTAAAGCACCGCGTCACAGGACTTGCACTTGGTCCAGAGCCCATCAGGCACCTTGCGGCTCTTGCCGCCTTCGGTGCGGATGCGCGCGGGCATCAATTTTTGAAACCAGCTCATTTGACGTTGATGGCCTTGTCTTCGGGATTGTTGGCACGCAAAGAGGCGCCATTGTCCATGGCCTGGCGGACCGGCGCAAGGAAATCCCGCGTGACGCGAGCCGCCTCTTCGGCTGTCTCGCAACGATCCAGCCGATCAACCAGTGCCGAACCAATCACGACGGCGTCGGCGCTCTCGGCCGCGGCCGCAGCCTGGTCCGGATCGCGGATACCGAAGCCGACCGCTACGGGCAGCCCGATGCCGGCCCGAACCTGTTCGATCATGGGCGCCAGGCTTGCCAAGTCCAGCGTGGCGGCACCCGTCACGCCCTTGATGGCCACGTAGTAGACAAAGCCACCGGCCAGGCGTGCAGCCTGTGCCAGGCGCTGGTCGTTGGTTGTCGGGGCGATCAGGAAAATCTGGTGCAAACCCTGCTCCGAGAGCAATCGACACAGGTCGGCGGCCACGTCGGACGGGCAATCAACCACC
>JBLRWT010000067.1:0-8339 GCA_047921095.1 Wenzhouxiangella sp.
CTCACCACCCTGAGGCCAATCCACCCTGGACCCTGCAGATCGCCGACCCGCACCGAATGGCGGCCATCACCGGCATTACCACCGTGGCAGACTTTCGGCGTGCGGATCTGGCCGCGGGTGGTCAGGGCGCACCGCTGGCCCCGTTGCTGCACCAGGCCCTGCTGGCCTCCCCGCAGGAAAACCGGGCCGTGGTCAATCTCGGCGGCATCGCCAATCTCACATGGCTGCCAAGATCGGGCGGCGTCAGCGGCTTTGATACCGGCCCGGCAAATTGTTTCCTGGACCTGTGGTATCACCGCCATCATGACGAACGCTTCGACCTGAACGGCGCCTGGGCTGGCGGAGGTGAAATCAATCCCGCCTGGCTGGAAATGCTGCTTGACGACCCGTACTTCGCCCTGCCTCCGCCGAAAAGCACCGGCATCGAGTACTTTTCTCCCGCCTGGCTGAATCAACGACTGCCAGACTGGGCCGACGACCGGCCGCAGGATGTCCAGGCCACCCTGGCCGAGTTCAGCGCCCGCAGCCTGGCCGATGCCTTTCCCGAATCGCCTGACCAGATCATTGTCTGCGGCGGCGGAGTCCATAACCGGGATCTCGTGCTGCGGCTGGCCCGCCATTTTCCCAGAACCCCCATCGAGTCCAGCGCTGAATTCGGCATCGACCCTGATTTCGTCGAGGCCATGCTGTTTGCCTGGCTGGCCCGGGAGCACAAGGCCGGGCGACGAATGAACACCCCCGGGATCACCGGTGCGTCCAATCCAATCCACTGCGGCGTGACTTACATTCCCTGAAGCTGGCGTCCAGGGGCCTGTTGAGGATCGATTTTCCGCATCAACCTCAGGCGTGACCTACAATAACCATTGTCTTGAAGCTACAGTAATACTGATCATGAAAAGCACCTTGATGATTGCAATGCTGGCCTTCCTGCTCATCGCCTGTGGCGACAGGAATAGTGACCCGAGTGCAATCGAGGCGCCTCAGGCCGAGGATCAGGAGGCCCTTGCCGAACAACCTCGCGAGCTGTCCGAGATGGACCGCAGTGACCCAGAACGTCGCCAGGCGGCTATGCAAGCCATGCGCGAGCAGCGCGGCGAGCGCGAGATGGATCCCGAACAGCGCGAACGACGCGAAGAGTTGCGCGAGCGCATGCGCCAGCGACGCGAGGAAATGATGGCCGAACGCGAGGGCCTGGAGCCAGGTGAACGGCTGCGTGAACGCCGGGCCGGTGCCCGCGGCAACTGGTGGGAAGATGAAGAAATCACCGAACGCCTGGAGTTAAGCGAAACCCAGGCCGAAAGCCTGAGCCAGGCTCACCAGACTCTCAACGAGACGCAGCGTGAATCACGCCAGGCTTTGGCCGACAGTCAACGCCAGTTGCGTCAGTCCATGCAAGCCGTTGATCGCGAAAAAATCCAGCAATTGCTGGAAGAAAGACAGGCGGCGGTCGTCGCATTGGCCGAAGCCGAAAACGACTGGTACAGTACTCTGCTTCATGAGCTTTCCGACGAACAGATCCAGACCCTGGCCAAGGATCACCCGGGCGCGCTGGTACGAGGCCGATAACTTTCGTGCGGGCGAGTGGCGAAAATCGCCGGCTCACTTCAACCTGGCCGCCCGGAACCAGTAGATACGGCACTCCATCCCCCGCGGGCTCTTGCCAACATCGCCAAAGACCGTCGGGGATGCAACCCCGAATTAAGCGTGCCGTTCGGCCAGACCATTCTGCGCGGCGGCGTTGATCTCGGCCTGGCGCGACATCAGCCAGAGCACCAGCAGCATGGCCGGGATACCGAGGGCCGAGGCGTAGAAGAAGAAGAACACGTAGCCGGCCTGGTCGACGATCCAGCCGGATGGCCCACCCATGAATTTGCCGGGCAGGGTCATCAGGGAGCTGAACAAGGCATATTGCGTGGCCGTGTAGCGCCGGCTGACCAGGCCCGACATCCAGGCAATGAACACGGTCGCGGAGAATCCGACGAAGAAGTTGTCGCCGGTGATGGTCATGGTCAGGGCCCACAGCGCCGGCTGCATGGTCGCCAGCCAGGCAAACAGCAGGTTGGTGGCCGCGATGCCGACCGCGCCGACCAGCATCATCGGCATCAGCCCGAAGCGGGCCACCATCAAACCGCCCACCAGGCCACCGGTAATGGTCATGGCCACACCGAACAAGCCGCTGACCGCGCCGATCTGCGACAACGAATAGCCCATGTCCAGGTACAGCGGATTGGCCATCGCCGCCATCGAAAGGTCGCTGGCCTTGTACAGCCCGATCAAGGCCAGGATGGGCAGCGCCAGCCAGCGGAAACGACGCATGAAATCGACGAACGGCGCCACAACCGCACCAGTGATCCAGGCGCCCATGTCGGCGGCAAAGCCGGTCAGCTTGGTGCGCTGGCGAAAACCGATCACCAGCGGATCCTTTTCGATGTCCAGCCGCTCCAGCGAGGAGGGCTCGGGCGAGATGATGACCGCAAAGATCCCGACGATCATGCACGCGGCCATGGCCATGTAGGCAATCGTCCAGCCGACCTGGTCGGCGACGAACAAGGCCCCGGCACCGGTAGCCAGCAATGCCATGCGGTAACCCAGCACGTAGGTGCCAGCCAGGGCTGCCTGGAACTGGATCTCGTCAGATTCGATCCGGAAGGCGTCGATGGTGATGTCCTGGGTCGCCGAGGCGAAAGCGACCACGACGGCCAGCAGCGCCAGTTGGGTCAGTTGAGTCAGCGGGTCGGTCAGGGCCATACCACATAGACCCAGCATGATCGTCAACTGGGCCAGCAACATCCAGCCGCGGCGCTGACCAAGGGCCGGGGTCAGAAATGGCAGACGCACCCGATCGACCACGGGCGCCCACAGCACCTTGATCGAATAGGTAATGCCGACCCAGGCGAAAAAGCCGATGGCGGTACGCGACACCCCTTCGGAACGCAACCAGGCGGTCAGGGTTGAAAACACCAGCATGAAGGGCAGCCCGGCGGCAAATCCAAGCAACAGCATGCGCAGGACGGTCGGCCGGGTATAGACCGCCCAGGCCGCTTTCCAGCTACCGGTACCGCCGCTGTCAATCGCCATAGTCGAGGATCAGCGGGGCGTGGTCTGAAAAGCGTTCGGTACGGTAGATCTCGGCCTTCTTGATCCGGCCGCTCAGACCCTGGCTGACGACGTGGTAATCGATCCGCCAGCCAACATTCTTGGCCCAGGCCTGGCCGCGGTTGGACCACCAGGTGTATTGATCCGGCTCGGATTCGACTTCACGGAAGGCATCGACCATGCCGACCGGGCCAAACACCTCATCCAGCCAGGCCCGCTCTTCGGGCAGAAAACCGGAATTCTTCTGGTTGGATTTCCAGTTCTTCAGGTCAATCTCCTTGTGCGCGATATTCCAGTCGCCGCAGATGACGTAGTCGCGGCCATCGGCGGCCAGCGCTTCCAGGTGCGGGCGCAGGTGATCCATGCAGCGGTACTTGAATGCCTGGCGCTCTTCCTTCGAAGTGCCGGAGGGCAGGTACAGCGAGATCACGCTCAGGTTGCCGAAATCACCCTGCAGCCAGCGCCCCTCGCGATCGAATTCGGGCCAGCCTATGCCATAGTTGACCCGATCGGGCTGGAGCTTCGAGTACAAGGCCACCCCTGAATAGCCGCGCTTTTCGGCATCGTGATAGAAACAGTGATAGCCGGGCGGAAAGAAATGCCGGTCGACCAGCTGCGCCAGCTGAGCCTTGGTTTCCTGGATACAGACAAAATCAGCCTGCTGGGCCGAAAGCCAGTCAAAAAAGCCTTTGCGAGCGGCGGCACGAATGCCGTTGGCGTTCAGGGTGATGATTTTCATGGAAGCCTGACTGATTATGGGTGCTGGGCAAGACGCGCTTATGGTAACCCCGGTGAGCCCGATCAGGGAATGTACGCAGGGACAATCCAGAATAGCTGCTCAACCCTATCCGGGATCGCATCGCGCCGAACGGTCTCAAAATCGCCATTTGTCACGCCGTGGTTGAGCCCGCCGCCCGGTGGGCCTAAACTGGTCGCCCAACCGGTTCACCGGTGACGAGAAAAAACAAGCGACGATGCTCAATCCCTGGACTCAACGTTTTCTCGACCTGGCGCTAAGCTATCAGGCACTGCGCTTTGGTCGTTACACGCTCAAATCCGGCCGGGTCAGTCCGTATTTCTTCAACGCCGGCAACTTCAATGACGGCGCCGGCATTGATGGTCTCGCCCGCTGCTATGCCGAAGCCATCGTCGCCAGCGGCATCGAATTCGACATGCTGTTCGGCCCGGCCTACAAGGGTATCCCGCTGGCCGCGGCCATTGCCATCAGCCTGCACCGTGATTTCGATCGCAACGTGCCGTTCGCCTTTGACCGCAAGGAAGCCAAGGATCACGGCGAGGGCGGCCTGATCGTCGGCGCGCCGCTGGCCGGCCGGGTGTTGATTGTCGACGATGTCATCTCAGCCGGCACCTCGATCAGGCACTCGCGCGACCTGATCACCCAACACCAGGCCGAACCCGTGGCCGTCGGGCTGGCGCTCGATCGCCAGGAACGCGGCCAGGACAACCGCTCGGCCGTGGCCAGTGTCCGGGCGGACGGCCTCGACGTCGTCGCCGTGGCGACTCTGGCCGACCTGATCACCTGGCTGGACCAGCATGCTCCGGCCGACGCCGATCTTTCGGCGATGATGAACTACAGGAAACAATACGGGGTCTGATGAAGCCATGAGAACTCCCTTCCCCTTGCACGCCCCAGCCATGGTGTTCGTGGCACTTGTCATTGCGGCAAGCACATTGATCGCCCCGGACGCCCTTGCCCAGACGGTCTACCGGTGGGTCGACGAACGGGGTGAAGTCCATTACGGTCATGCCGTACCGCCCGAACACGCCCATCGGGGCTACGAGCGATTGCGCCGGGATGGCTCGGTCAGGGAAAGTGTCGAGCGCGCCCTGAACCCGGAAGAACGCGCCGAGCGGGCTGCCCGTCTCGCCAAGGAAGCCGAAGCCGAGGCGACGCTGCGCAGCCAGGAAAGCCGCGACCGTTTGCTGCTGGCCGCCTACAACAGCGAGCAGGATATCGTCAATACCATGGACCTGCAGATCGCCGGCCTCAACAGCCAGCGCTCACATCTGGAACTGGCTCTAAAACAATCTGCGGCGGAATTCGAGCGCCTGGTTGGCCGGGCAGCCCAGCTGACCCGCGACGGACAGATCGTTCCTCCGCAACTGACCAGCTCGATCCAGAACAGCCGTAGCCTGATGCAGCGGTATCGTCAGGAAATGGACGACCTGGACGATCGCGAAGAAGCCATTCGCAACCATTTCGCCGACGAGTTGGAGCGTTTTCGGCAGCTCACCGGCGGCAGCTAGCCGCCTGCTGGAAACAAATTCATGTACACCCGCTGCCCATCCTGCCAGTCGGTCTACCCATTGCGAGCCAATGACTTGGGCGCAGCGGCGGGCATGGTACGGTGCGGCAATTGCGGCAAGACCTTCAACGCACTCAATCAGCTCTTTTCCGACCATCCGCAGGCAGGGCAGGAACCGCATGAAGACCAGGGCACGCCACCCCTGCTCCAAAAGCGTTCCATGGTCCAGCCCGACCTGCCCGGTTTCAGCCTCGATGACGAGCCCGCTCCGAGGTCCGGCCCCAGCCTGAGCCTGCCGCCGCTTTACGAGCGGCGTGCCGGCGAGCGCAACAGGACCTGGGTGCCTGTCAGCCTGGTCCTGGGCGCATTGCTTATCGCCCAACTCGGATTGCAGTGGACCACCCCCGGCTCCGCCCTGAACCGCCTGACCCAAACCACGACCGGTATGAGCGCGGCCGAAGCCGCCGAAACCATTCAGATCGTTTCGCGCGACATGCATCGCCACCCGACCCTGGACGACGCCATCATCATCAGCGCCACCCTGCGCAACCCGTCTAGCAGCAACCTGGAATGGCCCGTGCTCGAAGTTCGCCTGTACGACCCCAGCCAGCAAGTCCTCGGCGCCCGTCGTCTGACGCCGGAAGATTACCTCGTCAACCCGCGCGACCTCGAACGCGGCATGAGCCCCAACCTGATGGTGCCCGTCATCCTCGAGTTCGTCGTCGGCACCACCGACCCATCCGGGTTCGATTTCAGGTTTTTTTAGGTAGAAAGGCAGAAAGGTAAAAGGTGAAAGGAAAAGGCCTTGGCCCCGGTCCCCTTTTTCTTGCCCACGTTTTACCTTTCTCCGTTTCAACCTCGTTCGACTGTGCTATCTTTATTGACCGCACTCGCTGCGGATAAAACAGAACAGCCTTTGAGGGACAGCATTGAGTCTTAGACCGAAAACAGCCGGCATTTGCCTGCACGAATTCGTGCATGGCGTCGTCGAACAATACCTGGACGACATGGGCTCCACGCCGCCCGACAACCTCTACCAGGTGATGATGGCCGCCGTCGAGCGACCCATGATCCGCACCGTGCTCAATCACACTGGCGGCAACCAGTCGCGCGCCGCCGAACTGCTCGGCATCACCCGGGCCACCCTGAGAAACCGCATCCAGCGCTACGGCCTGGAGCCGACTGCCGAAAGCTGACCGACATGTCCAGAACTTCCCCCCGATCGGCACTGCTCAGCGTGTCCGACAAGGCCGGCCTGCTCGACCTGGGCCGTGCGCTTGCTGCTGACGGCTGGCGCATCCTGTCCACCGGCGGTACCGCCGCCGCGCTGGCCGAGGCCGGGATCGACGTCATCCAGGTCTCCGACTACACCGGTTTTCCCGAAATCATGGGCGGACGGGTCAAGACCCTGCACCCGACCATCCACGGCGGCATCCTTGCCAGGCGCGGCACGGACGAGGCCGTGCTGGCAGAGCAAGGTATCGACGCCATCGATCTGGTGGTGGTTAACCTGTACCCGTTCGCCGCCACCGTGGCCCGGCCAGGCTGCACAATCGACGAGGCCATAGAACAGATCGATATCGGCGGGCCGGCGATGATCCGCGCCGCGGCCAAGAACCACTCGGATGTCTGCATCGTCTGCGACCCGTCCGATTACGGCCAGATCATCGAGCAACTACCCGGTCTGCCCGATATGGAACAACGTCGGCGCCTGGCGATCAAGGCCTTCGCCCACACCGCCGCCTATGACGGCCAGATCAGCCAGTACCTGGCCATAAGCACCGAACCCGATCCGCTGCCCACGGTTCTGAACATCAACCTCGACCAGGCCGAAGCTCTCCGTTACGGTGAAAACCCGCACCAGGCCGCCGCCCTCTACCGCGAGCGCAATCGGGGCTGCGAAGGCCTGGCCGGAACAGCCCCGCTGCAGGGCAAGGCGCTGTCGTATAACAACCTGCTCGATGCCGATGCCGCCTGGGAAGGCGTGCAGGCCCTCGGCGAGCAACCGGCCTGCGTCATCATCAAGCACACCAACCCCTGTGGCGCGGCCAGCGCCGATACATTGAATGATGCCTTCGACAAGGCCCTGGCCTGCGACCCGACCTCGGCCTTCGGCGGCATCATCGCCTTCAACCGCGAACTCGACGCCGACCTGGCTGCGAAACTGACCGATCGTTTTCTCGAAGTCATCATCGCCCCGTCGGTCACCAACGCGGCCCTGGAACAACTGGCCGTAAAGAAAAACCTGCGCGTTATCGCACCGCGCCCGGCCGCATCACCCGCCCTGCAATTGCGCGCCATCAACGGCGGCTGGCTGGTCCAGCAATCCGACACCGCGGCCGAGATTCCCGAACTGGAAGTGGTCACAAAGCGCGCCCCGACCGAAGCCGAATTGCGCGACCTGCGCTTTGCCTGGGCCACCGTCAAACTGGTTCGTCAAATCCAACGCCATCGTCTTCGCCCGCCAGGGCCAGACCCTGGGGATCGGCGCCGGCCAGATGAGCCGGGTCGACTCCACCCGCATGGCCGCTCTCAAAGCCCAGGACGCGGGCTTCGAACTGACAGGCTCGGCGCTCGCCTCCGATGCCTTCTTTCCGTTCCGGGACGGCCTCGAGGAAGCGGCCCGCGTCGGTGCCCGCGCCGTGATCCAGCCCGGCGGCTCCATGCGCGACGCCGAAGTCATCGACGCATGCAACAAGCACGATATCGCCATGGTATTGACCCACCGCCGGCATTTTCGGCACTAGGCGAGGGCCGGTGCGTCGGTGCGTCGGTGCGTCGGTAGTCGGTGCGTCAGTGCGTCAGTGCGTCAGTACGTCAGTGCGTCGGTTCGTTTTTTGGTGCTTTGGTTTTACTGCCATCTTTTCCTGAACTCTGAAACCTTCTTTTACCGTGTTTCGGCTTCTTTGGTCCTTGAGCCTTGAGCCTTGAGCCTTGAGCCTTGAGCCTTG
The DNA here is from genome assembly GCA_047921095.1 of Wenzhouxiangella sp. Classification (GTDB taxonomy): domain Bacteria; phylum Pseudomonadota; class Gammaproteobacteria; order Xanthomonadales; family Wenzhouxiangellaceae; genus Wenzhouxiangella. The sequence continues at coordinate 8,315 of JBLRWT010000067.1, forward strand.
AGCCTTGAGCCTTGAGCCTTGAGCC
>JBLRWT010000068.1:0-8326 GCA_047921095.1 Wenzhouxiangella sp.
CCCAAGCCGAGCCAGCGCAGGCAATGGAGATAGGGCGGTTTCGCGAAGCGAAGAAGCCCTGTCGGAATGCCGTCAAGCGCGTGACTCCCGCAAAGACCCGTCGCGCCCGTGCAGAGTTATTCAGAGGCTCCCTAAAAAGCCGCCCCGCTCGAACGACGCCAGTATTTGCTGTCGATGCTTTCCTCTTCACGCGTCATGTGTTAATGTACTAACACGCTATTACATTAGTACAAGACATGAAGGATCTCGACAAGGATCATGCAAAGGCCAATGCAGCCGCTCGTTCCAGCCTGGCTGAGGCTTTTCTCGCCATGAAAACAGCCGACGAGTGCCGTGCGCTGCTCAAGGACCTGACCACCCCGGCTGAGCTGGAAGCTCTGGTCGATCGCTGGCGGGTGGTCAAGTACCTCGACGAGGGCATGCCGTACCGCGAAATCCATGATCGGACCGCGGTCAGCGTCACCACCATTGGGCGAGTCGCGCGCTTTCTCGAACAAGGCAACGGCGGATATCGACTTGCCCTGGAACGCCTGAAGGCCGCCACCGACAACCTGAACCCTGAATCCTGAACCGGAGCCCTTTCTTCCATGAATCGAATCAAGATTGCCATCCAGAAGTCCGGCCGCCTGGCCGACAAGTCGCTTGGCTTGCTCGAGCGTTCCGGCCTCAGCTTCGCCCGCAGCAAGGACAAGCTGTTCTGGTTCGGCCGCAACCTGCCGGTGGATCTGCTGCTGGTGCGCGATGACGATATTCCACGCCTGCTGCTTGAAGGCGTCTGCCAGCTCGGCATCGTCGGCGAGAACGTGGCGCAGGAAAAAGTGCTGGAAAGCCGTCAACGGCATGCGGATGCGGACCTGACCCCTTTGCTGAAGCTGGACTACGGCCATTGCCGACTCATGCTGGCCGTAAAGGAAGATGAGGATTTCAAGGGTCCGGCGCAGCTCGAGGGCCGGCGCCTGGCGACCAGCTATCCCTGGCTGACTCGACAGTACCTGGAAAACCAGGGCGTCGACGCCGATATCGTCATGCTCAATGGCGCTGTTGAAATCGCACCGAGCCTGGGCACTGCCGATGCCATCGTCGACCTGGTCTCCACCGGTACCACGCTGCGCGCCAATCACCTGAAGGCCGTTGCCGAAGTTCTGTCCAGCCAGGCCGCACTCTACCGCAGCCCGCAAACGCTCGACGCCGAATCCGAGCGCCTGCTGGCAAAGCTGCTGACCCGGATTCAGGGTGTCCAGCAGGCCACCGAAACCAAGTACGTGATGCTGCACGCCCCCCGCGCACGCCTGGCCGAGATCTCGGCCATTCTGCCCGGCGCCGAGTCCCCGACCGTTCTGGATCTCGAAGGCCAATCCGACCGGGTGGCCGTTCACGCGGTCTGCACCGAGCAGGTGTTCTGGGAGCATCTCGAGGAACTCAAGGCCGCCGGCGCGTCGGCAATCCTGGTGCTGCCGGTCGAAAAGATGCTGGCATGACAATTGAGATGACAAGCGGCAAGAGCATGAAGATCGTGCGTGCCGACAGTATGGACGCTGCCGGGTTGACCAGTCTCCTGGCCCGGCCGGCCATGGAAGCCGGAGATGAACTGCGCCAGGTGGTTTCGGGCATCATCGAGTCTGTCCGCCGCGACGGCGATTCGGCCCTGCTCGAGTACGGCAGGCGCTTTGACGGTCGCGAACCGGTCTCGCTGATGGCCACGGCCGATGAACTGGGAGCCGCAGCCGATGAACTGGATCGGGGTCTGCTGGCCGCCATCGATACCGCCATTGAAACTGTCGGGCGCTTCCATCAGGTCGGGAAACCGGAGGATCAGTGCGTCGAAACCGCGCCGGGCGTTACTTGCCAGGTGCGCTGGCGCGCGCTCGACCCGGTGGGCCTGTACGTGCCTGCCGGCTCGGCCCCATTGCCCTCCACTGCCATCATGCTCGGCGTGCCGGCGCGGTTGGCCGGGTGCCGCAACATCGTGCTGTCAACGCCGCCGGGCGCGGATGGCCGGGCCGATGCCGCCGTACGCGCGATCGCGTTCAAACTTGGGATCGACAAGGTACTGGTTGCCGGTGGCGCCCAGGCCGTGGCGGCCATGGCCTATGGCACCGAGTCGGTGCCCAGGGTCACCAAGATTTTTGGCCCCGGCAATCGCTTTGTGACCGAAGCCAAGCGCCAGGTCGCCGAGCATGCCGACGGCGCCGACATGGACCTGCCAGCCGGGCCGTCTGAACTGATGGTGCTTGCCGATGACAGCGCCAACCCGGAGTTTGTCGCCATCGATCTGCTGTCCCAGGCCGAGCACGGGCCGGACTCGCAGGTCTTCCTGGTCACCACCAGCACCGATCTGGCTCAACAAGTCGTCGCTGCTATCGAGCAACTCCTGTCGCGACTGCCCCGCGTCGATACCGCGCGCAAGGCATTGGCCCACGGCGCCATCCTCATCGTCGGCCGGATGGATCAGGCCATGACGATTGCCAATGCCTACGCGCCTGAACACCTGATCATTGCCTGCCGCAATGCCGACGACCTGTGTGATGAAGTGCACAACGCCGGTTCGGTCTTCCTTGGGCACTACACGCCCGAATCACTGGGCGACTATGTCTCGGGCACCAACCATGTTCTGCCGACCGGCGGCTGGGCGCGCTCGCGTGCCGGCCTGTCGGTGACCGACTTCATGCGCCGCATGACGGTGCAGCAAGCGACCCCGGAAGGCCTGAAGCAACTGGGTCCGGCCGGCGCCACGCTCGCCGCGCATGAGGGTCTGGATGCCCACCGCCTGGCCATTGATCTGCGTCTGAGTTCGTTGACAGGGGGCAGTACCCAGGGAGAAGCCGGGTGAATCCGATCGACTTTGCCCGTGCCGACATCCGCGCGCTGCAGCCCTATGCTTCGGCCCGCGCCCTTGCGATCAGCGCTGGCGTACTGCTCAACGCCAACGAGAACCCATGGCCGCCCGAAGGCGATGATGGCCTGCAGCTCAACCGGTACCCTGATCCCCAGCCAGCGGAATTGAAAGCTCGGCTGGCCGATTATTACGGCGTGGCAAGCGAGCAGATTCTGATCACCCGCGGCAGCGACGAAGGCATTGACCTGCTGATCCGCGCCTACTGTCGCGCCGGCATCGATCGCGTCCTGACCTGCCCGCCGTGCTTCGGGATGTACGCCCTGAGCGCGCGCATCCAGGGTGCCCAGGTCGTGGAAATACCGCTGCTCGAACGCGACGGGGCCTGGCAGGTCGATCCGGTCGGCATCGACAAGGTCCCGGCTTGCCGCCTGTATTTTCTGTGCTCGCCCAACAACCCGACCGGCAACCTGGTGCCAACCGAACAGGTTTTGGCCCTGGCAGACCGGGTCGCAGGACATGGCCTGGTGATCATCGACGAGGCCTATATCGAGTTTTGCGATCAAGCATCTTTGGTTAGCGCCATTGGCGACCGTCCCAACCTGGTCGTATTGCGCACCTTGTCGAAAGCCTTCGCCCTGGCCGGCTGCCGGATCGGCGCCCTGATTGCCGATCCGCGCATCATTGATCTGCTCCGGCGCATCATCGCGCCCTACCCCTTGCCCACGCCGTCGGTCGCAGCCGCGCTGCGCGCCCTGGCCGGCAACGAGTCACGTGGCCGGCAATTGGCAGAGCTGGCCGATCAGAAACGGCGCCTGGTCACGGCGCTCGAAGCTCAAAAGACCATCCGGACGATCTGGCCGGGGGAAGCGAACTTTGTCCTGATTCGGGTCGACGATGGGCCGGCACTCGTGGAAGCAGCCGGAGAAGCCGGCATTCGCCTGCGCGATCAATCGGCCCAACCGGGGCTGGCCAACTGTGTCCGGATCACCGTCGGCACCGCCGAGGAAACCGGCATATTGATCGACTTCATGGCTGATTTCAGCAAGGAACAGCACCCATGAGCACTCGAAAGATTCTTTTTATCGATCGCGACGGCTGCCTGATCGAGGAGCCGGCCGATGAACAGATCGACAGCTTCGAGAAATTTCGCCTGTGCCAGGGCGTGATTCCGGCATTGCTTGCCCTGAAGGCTGCGGGCTTTCGCTTCGTGATGGTGACCAATCAGGACGGCCTGGGCACTGACTCTTTTCCGGAAGCTGACTTCATCGGACCGCAGAAATTGCTGCTGCAGATCCTGGCCTCTCAGGGTATCGAGTTCGACGCGGTTCATATCGATCGCAGCCTGCCTGCCGACAAACAGCCCACGCGCAAACCGGGCGTCGGCATGCTGCTCGGCTACCTGCGCGACCCGTCCCTCGACCGCAGCCATTCGGCCGTGATCGGTGACCGGGAAACCGACCTTGAACTGGCCGCCAACATGGGCCTGCGCGGATTTCGGGTCGGGCCGGAAGGCCAGAGCTGGGCTGAAATCACCGCCGCCATCCTGACGACGCCAAGGGTTGGCAGGGTCGAGCGCAAGACCCGTGAAACCGCCATCGAAGTGGCTGTCAATCTCGACCAGCCGAAACCGGTGTCGATCAGCACCGGCATCGGCTTTTTCGATCACATGCTCGAACAGATCGCCAGCCACGCCGGATTCTCTCTGGAACTGGCCTGCCACGGCGACCTGGAAGTTGACGAGCACCACACGGTCGAAGACTGCGCGCTGTCACTCGGCCAGGCTCTGGATCAGGCCCTGAGTGATCGCGCAGGGCTGGGGCGCTACGGCTTCGTGCTGCCGATGGACGAGTCACTTGCCCAAGTGGCAGTCGACCTGTCCGGGCGACCGGCCTTTGTTTTCAACGGCCATTTCCCGCGCGAGTCGGTCGGCGGCCTGCACACTGAAATGGTGACCCATTTTTTCGCCTCGCTGGCCCAGGCCCTCAAGTGCGCGATCCATATCGATGTCACGGGCGAGAACACCCATCACATGGTCGAGGCCTGCTTCAAGGGCCTCGGCCGCGCCCTCCGCCCGGCCCTGGCCCGGACCACCACCGGCATCCCGTCCACCAAGGGCCTGCTGTGATGGCTGGGAAAAGCAATCTCGCGCAGAGACGCAGAGGCGCGGAGAACGAATTCAAAGGCAAAAGCCTCTCGCGAAGGCGCGAAGGCGCAAAGGAACGCAAAGGAAAAACGAAGGAAGTTGAAACAAGCAAAACCGCTTTTACAGCACCCCCATTTTTTTCCTGCTTTTCTTTGCGACCCTTGGCGCCTTTGCGCCTTGGCGAGAGGCTTTTTGTTTTCTCTGCGTCCCTGCGTCTCTGCGCGAGATGGTCTTTTAATGAGCAAGACTCATGACCGTTGCCGTGATCAATTCGGGCGGGGCGAACCTGGGGTCGGTGGTTCATGCGCTCAATCGCCTGGGCGCTGAATGCCTGCTGACCCGGGATGCCGGTGAGATCCGCGCCGCCGAGAAGGTCATCCTGCCCGGCGTCGGCTCGGCCGGCGCGGCCATGACCGCCTTGACCGAAGCCGGTCTGGTCGACGTCATTCGAAGCCTGACCCAGCCGGTGCTTGGCGTGTGCCTGGGTTTACAGCTGATGTACGAATTCTCCGAAGAGGGCAATGTCGATTGCCTGGGCCTGATTCCCGGCCGGGTCAGCCGGCTGGCCGCGGAGACCCCGGGACTGCGGTTGCCGCACATGGGCTGGAACCAGCTCGACTGGACGGATTCCGCCGATCCCCTGACCGCCGGTCTGAAAGGCGATGAATGGTTCTACTTCATCCACAATTACGCCGCCCCCACCGATCATGCCGTGGCGACGAGCGAACACGGTCAGTGCTTCGCCGCGGTCGTTCGGCGCGGCAACTTTGCCGCCTGCCAGTTTCACCCGGAAAAGTCCGCCGCCCCCGGCGCCCGGCTGCTCAAGAATTTTCTCACCTCATGATCGAATCGACATGGAATGCCCCCATCATGAAAATCATCCCGGCCATTGATCTGAGCCGCGGTCGCGTCGTTCGCCTTGAGCAGGGGGACTACGCGCGCGAGACCAGCTACCAGCAAGACGCCCTCGAACTGGCCGTGCGATACGAAAAAGCCGGCGCCACGCTGCTGCACCTGGTTGATCTGGACAGCGCCCGGTCTGGTGGCGACGCCAACCTCGAGGTGATTGCGCGTATTTGCCGTGCGCTGACCATCCCGGTGCAGACCGGCGGCGGCGTGCGTTCGCTAGAGGATTTCCAACGGCGGCTGGACCTGGGTGCTGCGCGCGTGGTGATCGGCAGCTTGTGTGTCAGACAACCCGACCTGGTCGAATCCTGGCTCGAAGAATTCGGGCCGGAGGTAATCGTTGCAGGTCTGGATGTCGCTCGCGGTCTCGATGGCGGCTGGTTTCCCCGCGCCGCCGGCTGGACCGAAGCTGGCGAAGCGGACCTTTTTTCCCTGCTTGACCGCCTGATCGATGCCGGCCTTGAACACCTGCTGTGCACCGACATCGAGCGCGACGGCATGTTCAGCGGTCCCAGCCTCGAGCTCTACCAGTCCATCGTGGCGCACTTTTCCCACCTGAAGGTCCAGGCCTCTGGCGGCGTCGGTTCGCCTGCCGACCTGGACGCGGCCGCGCGCACCGGCGTGGTCGGCTGCATCGTTGGCAAGGCCCTGCTGGAAGGCCGTGTCGACCTGGAGGATATCGAGCGATGGTCGCGGTAAGAATCATTCCCTGCCTGGACGTGCGCGAAGGCCGGGTGGTCAAGGGCGTACGCTTTCGCAATCACCGCGACATGGGCGATATCGTCGGGCTGGCCGAACGCTACCGCGACGCCGGTGCCGACGAACTGGTTTTCTACGACATCACGGCCAGCCCCGAGCGCCGCAGTGTCGAGGTGGCCTGGGTCGAGAAAGTGGCCGAGACGATCGACATTCCGTTTTGCGTCGCCGGCGGCATTCGCGATATCGACTCGGCGCGAAAGATACTGCATGCCGGCGCCGACAAGATTTCGATCAACTCGCCGGCATTGGAACGACCGCGACTGATCAGCGAACTGGCCGACGCGTTCGGCTCGCAGTGCATCGTCATTGGCATTGATTCCATTCGCGACAATGGCCTGCTACGGGTTCGCCAGTACACCGGCGATCCTGACAACATGGTCGACCCCCGTCGCGACACCCAGCACTGGGTGGCCGAAGTCCAGCGCCTGGGTGCCGGCGAGATCGTATTGAACTGCATGGACGCCGATGGCGTTCGCACCGGTTTCGATCTAGATCAGCTTCAGGCCATTCGTTCCCTGTGCCGAATCCCGCTGATTGCTTCCGGCGGTGCCGGCGCGCGCGAGCACTTTCGTGACGTCTTCCGCCAGGCCGATGTCGACGGCGCCCTGGCGGCCACCGTTTTCCACTCCGGTCAGATTGCCATTCGCGAACTCAAGTCCTGGCTCGCGACCCAGACCATCACGACCCGCACCAATTAAAAATGGAACTGCTCATGCCCCAGACACCAAGCCTTGATCAATCGTCAGCCGCCTCCGACCAACTCGACTGGGCCAAGGGTGACGGCCTGCTGCCGGCCATCGTGCAGGATGTGCGCGACGGCAGGGTGCTGATGCTTGGCTACATGAACCAGGCCGCGCTGGAAAAAAGCCTGAAGATCGGCAAGGTGACCTTTCATTCGCGCTCGAAAAATCGCCTTTGGACCAAGGGCGAGACCTCGGGCAATTCCTTGCAGCTGGTCAGCATCACCCCGGATTGCGACCGCGACACCCTGCTGGTCCAGGCCGTGCCGACCGGGCCGGTCTGCCACCTGGGCACCGCCACCTGTTTCGGTGACCTGCCCGCCTCGGGGCCAGGCTTCCTGGCCCATCTTGAACAAACCATCAACGAACGGGCAAGCACCGGTGACGACACCAGCTACACCGCCCGGCTGTTGGCAGAAGGCGTCGAACGCTGCGCACAAAAGGTCGGCGAGGAAGGCGTGGAAGTCGCCCTGGCTGCCGTCAGTGGCAACACCGAAAAACTCAACAGCGAAGCCGCCGACCTGCTCTATCACCTGCTGGTCTGCCTGAAATCCGCCGGCAGCGACCTGAATCAAGTCATCGAACAACTCCAGTCACGCCACCGCTGAATAGCACTGCCCAGACCCAACAGCACAGGAGAAAACGCAAGGCGGTTAGCCCGCACTGCAACTGGAAAAGAAAACGCTGTCCGGCTGTACCGACGATTGGCTTTGACTTTGACTTTGACTTTGACTTTGACAAAAACCTCAGACTCTTTCGATGGGAATCGCCATAGACGCAGCCGAGTAACGCAGCATCAGCCGGATCAAGAGGCTCCTCCTGTCTGAGCGAAGCGAGTTAGGAGCCTCCCGGCTGATGCGAGTAACGCAGGGTACCCGCAGGGCAAGTCTCACGTGGCCCACCCGAAGCTCTTTTGGGTACTTTTGCAGCGTTTGGCAAAAG
>JBLRWT010000069.1:0-8318 GCA_047921095.1 Wenzhouxiangella sp.
GTTTAAGCCCTTTTCTTTCATGCCCACACCCTGGTATCGACGAGTTGCGCCCGGCTGACCGATATGGCAGACACAAGTCAGCAGGAACTAATGAAGTTGCAGGCATCCAAGCAGATTAAGTCGCCTGTTGGTCCCTTTTGGATGGAAGACCCTACGCTGGAGCACCAGCAAATCATTGCCGCCTTAGTTGCCCAGCGACCTGAAAAAATTGCGGATACCGCTACGACTCACTGGGAGAACCTCGCCGATGAGATCATTTCGGTCGTCGGCCAGGACGGTTTCGATTCTCTGTACGAGCGAAGTTTGCACCTGGCCCAATCCACGATTCCCTGGCTGACACCCGACGCTTCTGCAGCCGCTCCCAATGACCACCGCTTTGTTGAATGGGGAAGGCAGCTGGCCAGTCAGGCGCCGGCCGATGCCTGGGCAGCCCATAGTCTGCTGCTCACCCTGTTCACCGATATCCTGGCGTCGTTGATTGGCGAACAACTGACGGCCAACCTGCTACGTTCGGCCTGGGCAATGCAGCTTCAGTCACAGCCGGCAAGGAATTAGACGATGAGTGACAAGGTCAAGATCAATCGCCTGCAAACCGGAGTTCCCGGTTTCGACAACTTGTTGGGTGGCGGCCTGCCGGAGTTCTCGTTCAATCTCATTGCAGGCACCCCGGGAAGTGGTAAAACGACGCTTGCCCATCAGATCATGTTTGCATTGGCCCGACCGGATTGCCGGGCATTGTTCTTTACCGTGCTCGGTGAGCCCAGCCTGAAAATGCTCCGCTACCAGCAGCAATTTTCATTTTTCGATCACAAGAAGATCAACGAGTCGATTCGCTTCGTCAATCTGACGACCGATCTACTTGAGGGCGATTTCGATCGCGTACTGTCGCGCATTGCCGCGGAGGTCAAAGAGCATCAACCCAGCCTGGTATTCGTCGACTCGTTTCGTTCCGTCGTTCAGTCGGCCCGCTTCAAAGACCGGAATGCGCCCGAACTGCAGCGCTTCGTACAGCGGCTGGGCATGCAGATGACCAGTTGGCAGGCCACCAGTTTTCTGATCGGTGAATACGAAGGCCCCATGAACGATTCGAGCGCGGTCTTTACCGTGGCCGACAGTATCGTCTGGCTGTCGCAAAACACGCATCGCAACTCCATGGTGCGCAAGATGCAGGTGGTCAAGATACGTGGCCAGGCCCAGGTGCCCGGTTTTCATACCTTCCGCATCAGTGATGACGGCCTGAGGGTTTTTCCGCGGGCTATCGTTCAGCCGAACGAAATGGTCGGCGGGGCCGCCGCCTCGGGTCGGGTTTCGATGGGGATCGAAGGCCTGGATGAGATGATGGGGGGCGGCTTGCCCGCCGGTTATTCGCTGCTCGTCGTCGGCCCCTCCGGGTCAGGGAAGAGTATTTTGGCGACAACATTTCTCGCGGAAGGGGCGCGCTGTGGCGAGCGGGGCGTGATTGCGGCGTTCGAGAAAAGCCCGAACCAGTTGCTCAACAAGCAGTTGCAGAAACTGGTCAGTGCCGGGCATGTGGGTGTGATCGACACGCGCTCCCTGGATTTGTCGATCGATGAAACCCTGCACGACTTGCTCCTGATGATTGATCGCATGCAGGCCAAGCGCGTCGTCATCGATTCACTGTCGGGTTTCGAACTGGCCCTGGCGCCCCAGTTCAGCGAAGACTTTCGCGGGTCGCTGTACCGGATGGTGGCCGAGCTGACCAGCAAGGGCGTGACCATCCTGCTGACCTCGGAACTGGAAGACCGCTACACCGATTTGCGCTTCAGTCCGTATAACAGCGCGATCCTTGCCGATGCCATCCTGGTGCAGCGTTATGTCGAAATCGCCGGGCAGTTCAAGCGTGTTTTTTCTGTCATCAAGGTGCGCGGCAGCGACCACTGCAAGGATATTCGGTTATTCGACATTACCGACGATGGCATCGTGATTGGTGATCGCCTGACCGAATACGACGGCATCATGACCGGCCATCCGAAAACGCCCCAGGAGTAGGTCCATGAGCACGAATAACCATGATGATGCCGGCCGGAAGGATCAGAAAAAGGTCTCCGGCAAGCACACGGTGCCGACAAAGGTTATCCGTGGCGACGACAGGCGACGACTACTGCAACGGGCAGCACGTACCGATGATGCTTCCCTCCGGGGCCGCAGAAAGATAGCCAAAGCACGTGAAGATGTCGCGCATGAACGAGAAAGGGCGGCCGGGCAGCGTGAGAAGGTGGTGCAGGTACGCGAAGGAGACGCCCGTGTTCGCGAAAAGCGTGCGGCCAGGCGGGAAGAGGAGATTCGCATTACAGAGACACAGCAGTCGACCTCGGGCGACCAACTGATCCGTCTGCAGCAGGCGAACGCCAAACTGGTCGTCGCGACAATCGAAGCACGCAAGTTGGCCGAACAGGTACAAGAGGCGCAGGTCGAGCTGGACCACATGGCGCATCACGATGCACTCACCGGTCTGCCTAACCGAATATTGATGCACGACAGGCTGATCCAGTCGATTGCACTGGCGAAACGCTCGGGCAAGCCATTCGCAGTGCTGTTTATGGACCTGGACGCCTTCAAGCACATCAATGACTCCCTGGGCCATGGCGTGGGTGACCAATTGCTGCAGTCAGTGAGCACGCGCCTGCTGAACTGCGTGCGCGAGTCGGACAGCGTCAGCCGCCAGGGCGGGGATGAATTTGTCGCGCTGCTGATCGACATTGATCACCCCGAGGACGCAGCGCTGGCTGTGCAAAAGATGCTTGCGGCCATCGCGCAGCCGCACCACATCCACCCGCATGATCTGCATGTCACGGCCAGCATCGGCATCAGCATCTACCCGGACGACGGCCTGGATGCCGAAACCCTGATCAAGCATGCCGATACCGCGATGTACCATGCCAAGGAAGAAGGCCGCAGTACGTACGCTTTTTTCGAGCAGGAAATGACAGAGCGCGCCATCGAGCGACAATCCACCGAGGCCTGCCTGCGGATTGCACTGGAGCGTCAGGAGCTGGCTCTGCACTACCAGCCTCAATTCGACCTTCACAGTGGCGCGATCGTCGGCATCGAGGCACTGGTGCGCTGGCAGCATCCGCAACGCGGGCTGCTATCCCCTGCCGATTTCGTGTCCATCGCCGAGGACAGCGGGCTGATCGTGCCGCTCGGTCGCTGGGTGCTGCACGAAGCCTGTCGACAGGCCCGGGCCTGGCAGGATATGGGATTGCCGCCGGTCGCCATTCTGGTCAACACCTCCGGGCTGGAGTTCCACTCGAAGGACTTTCTCGTCAGCCTGCGTGAAATCCTTGACGAGACAGGTCTGCAACCGTGCTACCTGGGGCTGGAACTCACCGAAAGCGTACTCATGCAGGATGTCAGGTCGACTGATCTCATACTGCAGGCACTGTCGGCCATGGGAATTCAACTTGCCGTCGACGACTTCGGTACCGGCTATTCAAGCCTGAGCTATCTGCGCCGGTTTCCGATTGACACCCTGAAAATGGACAAATCCTTTATCAGCAGCATCCCTCATAACGAAAAAGACGCATCCCTTGTCAGCGCCATGATCAGCATGGGAAAAAGCCTCAAGCAACGCGTCATCGCAGAGGGCGTGGAAACCGCCGAGCAGGCTTCCTTTCTACTGGATCAACATTGCGATCAAGGTCAGGGCTTCTTCTTCGCCCACCCGATGAGTGCCGAGACACTGACGCCGCTGTTGCAGTCGGGGCTTTCGGTCAAGCCTTGCAGGCATTGAAGCTGTACGGCACGCAATTTGCCGATCGCGTTGATCCGCTAGATTACGGGCAATCAGGCCGGGCACGGGAATTGTAAACGCGCTATCGTCATTCTGATGTTTTGATGTGTAAATGAATGATGTTATGATTGCAGCATGAGAACGACACTCACCATTGATGACGATTTGGCCAAGGCTCTGAAGCGTCGGGCGCAGGAAACCGGGCGTTCGTTCAAATCGCTGGTCAATGAGGCATTGCGGGCCGGGCTGGAGGAAACCGCTTCAGAGCCGGTGCGGCGTCCTTATCGACTGGCGTCAGTCGCCATGGGTCAGGTCACGGCGGGACTCGAAATGGACAAGGCGCTGTTGCTGGCTGGCAGGCTGGAAGATGAAGAACTGGCGCGTAAACTGGAACTGCGCAAGTGATCGTGCCTGATGTCAATCTGCTGATCTACGCGGTCAACCAGAATGCCCCGCAGCACGAACGCGCTCGCTCGTGGCTGGAATCCACGCTTTCAGGATCTCAGCCGGTCGGCTTGCCTTGGCTGGTGCTGGTGGCCTTTCTCAGATTGACCACGAACAAGCGAATCTTCGAATCGCCGTTGACGGCAACGCAAGCGCTTGATCTGGTGACCGGGTGGCTATCGCAGCCCTGCGCGCTGGCGTTGAATCCGGGCGAACGACACTGGCTCATTCTGTCAAGATTGCTGCTTCGGGCCGGAACGGCCGGCAATCTGACCAACGACGCGCACCTGGCCGCGATTGCCATCGAGCACAATGCCTGTCTGTGCAGCGCCGACAACGATTTTCGCCGATTCGCCGACCTGAATTTCGAGAATCCCCTGGACGAATCTCGTCTCCAGGAGGAGTCAGCGCAGTATTGAGGGCCCACAACATATCCTGCTCTCCCCTCTGAAGACACTGGATTGCTCTGCAAGGGCTTTCAGGTCAGGTCGGCTCGTTCAATGCGATATCCTGCGATCAGGTTGGCTCATGGCGTTGACGGGCAAAAAGTGCTGCCCCGCCATGTTGCTGACAGAATCAAGCGGATCGGCATGCAGGTCTTGATCCGTTCATACACGCTCGGGAGGATTGCGAAAGAATGGTCAGACAATGGTTTTTTGGCATCGCGCTGGTTGTTGTCGTGGTCGTCGGCGTGGTGGGCTGGATATGGCCGCCGGCGTGGTGGTCGATGGTCATTTTCGGGCCGCTGATTCTGCTGGGTTTGCGCGATGCGTTTCAGACTCGACATACGGTGTTGCGCAATTTTCCCGTCATCGGTCACGGACGCTACCTGATCGAGAAGGTTCGCCCGGAACTCCAGCAGTACCTGATCGAAAGCAATCTGGACGCTTACCCGATCGAACGTGAACTTCGTTCGCTCGTTTATCAGCGAGCAAAGGGACAGCTGGAAACCCAGCCCTTCGGAACTCAGCGTGATGTGTACAAGCCGGGCTATGAGTGGGCGGCACATGCGACGGTCCCAGTGCCCGAAATGAGTGAGCCACCTCGAATGGTAATTGGCGGCAAGGACTGCAGTAAACCGTATTCGTCATCTCTGCTGAACGTCTCGGCGATGAGCTTCGGGTCGATTTCCAGCCATGCCATTCTTGCGCTGAACGAAGGCGCCCGCGAAGGTGGTTTTGCTCACAATACCGGCGAAGGCGGCATTTCCCGCTACCATCTCGAGCCTGGCGGCGACCTGATCTGGCAAATCGGTAGCGGCTACTTTGGTTGTCGTACCGCGGACGGATCCTTCGACTCCGATCAGTTTGCCGAAAAAGCGGCGAACGAGTCGGTCAGGATGATCGAGCTCAAGCTTTCCCAGGGGGCAAAACCCGGCAGCGGCGGGATTCTGCCCGGGAAGAAGGTCACGGCGGAGATCGCGGCGGCCCGCGGACTGGATGTCGGGCAGGATTCAATTTCGCCGAACGCCCACAGTGCCTTCAGCACTCCGCGGGAAATGATGGCGTTCATTGCACGGTTGCGGGCGTTGTCCGGCGGCAAACCGGTCGGGATCAAGTTCTGCCTGGGCCGGATCGAGGATTTCATGGCGATGTGCAGGGCCATGCGGGACACTGGCATTTGTCCGGATTTCATCACGGTCGATGGCGCTGAAGGCGGCACCGGGGCGGCACCTTTGGAGTTTTCCAATGCCATGGGCATGCCCAAGCGTGATGCCCTGGTACTGGTTCATGATGTGCTCATGGGCGTCGGCTTGCGCGACCAGGTGAAAGTCATTGCCAGCGGCAAGATCATGTCCGCGTTCCACATGGTTCGTGCCCTGGCCCTGGGAGCCGATGCCTGCAACAGTGCGCGCGGCATGATGTTCGCAATGGGCTGCATCCAGGCGCTGCGGTGCAATAACAATACCTGTCCGACTGGAATCACGACGCAGAATCCGGCGCTGATCAAGGGACTGGTCGTTGCCCAGAAGGCGCCGAGGGTCCAGCGTTTTCACGAAAGTACCATTGCAGGCCTGATCAAGTTTCTTTCGGCCATGGGGCTGCAGGATGCCGGCGAGGTCGGGCCTCATCATGTCTACCGGCGTGGCACCGATCTCAAGGCGGTCAGCTTTGCCGAGATCTATACCTTCTTCAAGCATGGACAGCTGCTTGACAGTTCCGAAAAAACCGATACCCCCCTTGGCCGCCTTTGGCGCCAGTCCAGTAGCGACCGGTGGAGCTAAACAACTCTGCACGGAGCGCCCGTGCAGAGTTATTCAGAGGCTCCCCAGGCACGCAACGCTATCAGCGAAGATGGGAGCGGTCGAGATTCATCACCTTGTCCCAGGTCCGGACGAAATCGTGCACGAACTTTTCGCCGGCATCGTCGGCACCGTAAACTTCCGAGATGCCGCGCAGGACGGCGTTCGATCCGAACACCAGGTCGACCGCGGTCGCTGTCCAACCCTTGGCCCCATTTCGAACTTCGTAAACGCCGTCTTCGGCATCCGACGGCTTCCATTCGATTCCTTCCTCGAGCAGGTTGACGAAAAAGTCGTTCGACAGCGCGCCCGGGCGGTCCGTGAAGACGCCGTGCTTCGATTCACCGTGATTGGCACCGAGGGCCCGCATCCCGCCGACCAGCACCGTCATTTCCCTGGCGTCCAGGTCGAGCATGTAGGCTCGGTCCACGAGCAGTGTTTCCGGCGAGAGTTTCGCTCCGGGCTCCAGGTAGTTGCGGAAGCCGTCGGCACGCAGCTCAAGCCATTGGAAGGTCTCCGGGTCGGTCTGTTCCTGGGTGGCGTCGGTGCGGCCGGGCGCGAAGGGCACCATGATATCGACCCCGGCTTTTTTGGCGGCGTCTTCCACGGCCGCGCAGCCACCCAGCACGATCAGGTCGGCCAGCGAGACCCGTTTGTCATCCGATCGGCCGTCGTTGAACCCGGCCTGGACACGCTCCAGCCGCTCGATCACCGGCCCGACCCCGGCATTGACCGACCAGTCTTTCTGCGGCGCAAGGCGGATGCGTGCACCGTTGGCACCACCGCGCTTGTCGGTGTTGCGGAAGCTCGCCGCCGAAGCCCAGGCGGTGCGCACCAGGTCGGGTACAGACAGCCCGGAATCGATGATGGTCCGCTTGAGGGCGGCCACGTCTTGCTGGTCGATCAGGACGTGGTCGACGAGCGGTACCGGGTCCTGCCACAACTGTGGCCCCGGTACCCAGGGCCCGAGGTAGCGCGTGATCGGCCCCATGTCACGGTGAAGCAGCTTGTACCAGGCCCTGGCGAAGGCGTCCTCGAACTCGGCGGGGTTGGCGTGAAAACGCTCCGAGATCTTCTTGTAGGCCGGATCATTGATCAGCGCCAGGTCAGTGGTGGCCATCATCGGCGCATGGCGCACATCATCGCGGTGGGCATCGGGCACGTCGTTTGCGCCAACGCCGTCCTTCGGTCGCCACTGCTTGGCCCCGGCCGGGCTCTCGTTCAGTTCCCACTCGTACTTGAAGAGGGTTTCGAAGAAACTGTTGTCCCACTGGATCGGGGTTGGCGTCCAGGCGCCTTCCAGGCCGCTGGTGATCGTGTCCTCGGCCTTGCCCTTGCCATGCTTGTTTTTCCAGCCAATACCCATCGAGTGAACCGGGCAGCCCTCGGGTTCCGTACCGATCTTGTCGGGGTCACCCGCGCCATGGGTCTTTCCGAAGGTGTGGCCGCCGGCGATCAGCGCGACGGTTTCCTCGTCGTTCATGCCCATTCGGCCAAAGGTGTCGCGGATGTCGCTGGCCGCCGCCTTGGGGTCGGGGTTGCCGTTCGGCCCTTCGGGGTTGACGTAGATCAGCCCCATCTGCACCGCTGCAAGCGGCTGCTCAAGGTCGCGATCGCCACTGTAGCGCTCGTCGCCGAGCCAGGTATCTTCGGGGCCCCAGTACATCTCCTCCGGCTGCCAGACATCCTGGCGTCCGAAGCCGAAGCCGAATGTCTTGAAGCCCATCGACTGCATCGCGACGTCGCCGGCATAGACCAGCAGGTCGGCCCAGGAGATCTTGCGGCCATACTTCTGCTTGATCGGCCAGAGCAGCCGGCGCGCCTTGTCGAGGTTGGCGTTGTCGGGCCAGCTGTTCAGGGGCGCAAAGCGCTGTGCGC
>JBLRWT010000070.1:0-8238 GCA_047921095.1 Wenzhouxiangella sp.
CCATGGCGGCTGCTGAACTCCTGGGTTGCCGTTCTACCGCGACCACTGGTATAGACCACCAGTTTTTCCGACAGAAAACGATCACTCACAGCCACGGCAGCTTGAAGCATGCCGCCCGGGTTGCTGCGCAGGTCGAGAATCATGCCAGCGGGGTCATCGAGGGTGGCCAGTGCCTCATCCAGTTCAGTGGCCGTGTTCTGCTGAAAATTATTGATTTGGAGGTGCGCATAACCGCCGGGCAGGTGGACGAGGTTGACGCTGGTTCGATTGATGATCTCGCGGGTCAGATCGAGCAGCATGGCATCGGGCTGACCTTCGCGCTCGACCGTCAGGGCGATGAGTGTACCGGGTGCACCACGCAACCATTCACTGGCCTTGAAGGCATTGTTTTCGTTCAATGGGGTGTCATCGATTGCGACAATGCGGTCGCCGGGTAGAATGCCGGCACGTTCGGCCGGCGAGTCGCCCATCGGTGCAATGACCTGAAGGTGGTCATGGTGGACTGCGATACGAATGCCAAGCCCCCCGTAACGTCCGGTGGCCTGTTCTTCAACCCCCTTTATCTGATCGGCGCTAAGCCAGGCTGAGTGCGGATCGAGGTCGGAAACCATTCCGCGAATGGCGGCCTCCAGCAGGCTGCGGTCGTCGATCTCATCGACGTAATGGTCCTTGATGTAGCCCCAGGCATCGGCGAAAGCTCTCAAGTCCTCGACGCCCACGGCGCCCTGGCGCGATGTCTCGGCTTGCAGCGGCGTGGACAAAATGCCAAGCAGCGCCATGGGAGCTAACAGCAGGGTGGTCGTCAATCGGATCATAGGTCTGCAGGGGTCAGATGCTGTACATCGGTAAGGTTGAATCTATCATTTCCCGAGCGTTTCGTCATCCAGGGAGCCTCTGAATTGTTCAGGGGCTCCCTGACATCCATCCTGCCGGGTTGACCGGCTGACCCTTGTGACGCAATTCAAAATAAAGGCCCGGCTGTCCGCTCCCGCTGGCATTCCCGACACTGGCGATGACGTCGCCTGGCCGGACCCAGTCGCCGACATCACGCAGCAAAGCCTCGTTGTGGGCGTACAGGCTCATGAAGCCATCGCCATGATCGATGATCAGGATCAGTCCGTAGCCTCGCAGCCAGTCGGAGTAGGCAACCCGCCCATAGGCTATCGCGCCGACGTCGGAGCCGACTGCTGCCTCGATCAGCCAGCCGTTCCATGCCAGCTCACCTGCTCGCGGGTCGCCGAAACGCTGCAAAAGCCTGCCCGAGACCGGCAGTGGCAGCTGGCCGCGCAGGTCGGTGATGGCTGGCACTTCGGCGTCTTGCGGAATGTCGGCCAGGGCGCTGGCCAGTTCATCAAGCAGGAGCGCCAGTTCGGCCGCGTCCTGCTCCAGTTCGGACAACGCCTGTTGTCGTGTCCGAACCCGGCCCTCGACGGCCTTGAGTGACTCCTCCCGGGCAGCGCGTGCTGTTGCGAGCTGTCTCAGTTCGTGATCCTGTTGTTCAGCCAGGGTCTGCAGTTGGTCCCGTTGAATTTCCTGTTCCCGCCGGGTCCGCGTCAAGCGCTCGAGCACCTGGCCCAGCTCATTCATCAGGTCGATGCGTGAGCGTGACAGGTAGCCATGATAGGCAAGATGTCGATTCAACTGCCGCGGATCATCCTGGTTCAGCATCAGTTTCAAGCGCGACTGGCCGCCGCGGCGGTAAGCAAGA
Organism: Wenzhouxiangella sp.; assembly: GCA_047921095.1. Taxonomy (GTDB): domain Bacteria; phylum Pseudomonadota; class Gammaproteobacteria; order Xanthomonadales; family Wenzhouxiangellaceae; genus Wenzhouxiangella. The sequence goes on from JBLRWT010000070.1 coordinate 1,709, forward strand.
ACCAGCTGGCGCGAAAGCGCCTGCGCGCTCAGTGCTACTTGCCCCTCCAATGCTGCCGCCTCGGCGGTCAACGCGGTGAGTTCTTCATTGACCTGGACAATGCCGGTTTCGGTCTGGCGCCGCGCGCGTTCAACAGCGGAGACTTCCCGCTCGGCCTGGGCCAGGGCATCCAGTGCCTCGTCACGCTCGCCCAGGGCTTCATCGAGGCGGACCCGAATGATCTCGATCTCGCTGCGCAAGGATTGCAGACGTTCTTCCATCTGCTCGCGCTCGCTTGTCACGGCAAAACTGCTCGCAGACATCGAGATGGCAGCGAAAACCGCCAGTGATATCCATTTGTTTCTATCAAACACGTCTTTTAATCAAGGGCTTGCCGGACATTTCTGATGGTATTTCGAGATCGAGAAGTTCGAGCATGGTCGGCGCGATATCGCGCAGACCGCCCTCGGCGGCCATCGTGGCGCCAGGCTCGCCGTAATAGACCAGGGGCACCGGATTGACGGTATGGGCAGTATGAACCTGGCCGCTCGTCGGGTCGGCCATCTGTTCGACATTACCGTGATCGGCCGTCACGAGCAGCTTGCCGCCGGCCGAACTCGTGGCCTCAACGACCCGGCCCAGCAACTCATCGACCGCCTCCACGGCTTCGACTGCGGCGTCGAATTTGCCCGAGTGCCCGACCATGTCGGGATTGGCGACATTGGCGATGATCACGGCATAGCGGCCGCTGCTGATTTCAGCTGCCAGCTTGTCGGCCAGTTCAGGTGCGCTCATTTCGGGCTTCAGGTCGTAGGTTGCCACCTTGGGGGAGGGAATCATCAGACGCTCCTCGCCGTCGAATACCGTTTCCTCCCCGCCGTTGAAGAAATAGGTGACATGGGCATATTTTTCCGTCTCGGCAATTCGCAGCTGCTTCAGCCCTGCCTCGGCCACAAGTTCACCGAACAGACGCTCCAGTCGGGCCGGCGGAAACGCGACCAGGCAGGGCAGGCCAGCCTGGTACTGGGTCATGGTCATCATGGCCGCCAGCTTGGGGCGCCTGGCCTGGAATCCCGTAAAATCAGGGCCGACAAAAACCTGGGTCAGCTGGCGGGCGCGATCGGCACGGAAATTGATGAAAATGACCACGTCGCCGTCTTCGACAGGACGGCCACCATCGATGAGGGTCGGTTGCACGAACTCGTCGTCTTCGTCGCGTTCGTAGGCAGCTTCGAGGGCGGCCGAAGCTGAGGTCGCCGACTCGTCGGCACGGCCTTCGACCAATGCCAGCCAGGCCTTTTCAATCCGGTCCCAGCGCTGGTCCCGATCCATCGCGTAATAGCGTCCGGTGACCGTAGCCACCTGGGCCGACGGGCGGTTGGCCAGGAAGGCCTCGAGACGTTCGATTGACGGCTTGGCGCTGCGAGGTGGCGTATCCCGGCCATCGAGGAAGGCATGCACGGCCAGTGCTTCGATGTCGGCGTCCAGCACCGCCTCCAGAGTCGCCAGAAAGTGATCCTCATGGCTGTGGACGCCGCCCGGAGATAACAAGCCCATGACATGAACGCACCCACCCGAGCGACGGGCCTGATCCAGCGCTTCTGTCAAGGCCGGATTGTGCTTGAACTCGCCATCGGCAATCGATTTGCCGATTCGGGTCAATTCCTGGTAGACAATGCGGCCGGCGCCGATATTCATGTGGCCGACCTCGGAATTGCCCATCTGGCCGTCGGGCAGTCCCACTGCTTCGCCCGAGGCCTGCAGCAAGCTGTGTGGGCATTGATCCCACAACTCATCCCAGTTGGGGGTGTTGGCGGTGGAAATGGCATTATCGGGTGCGGCCTCACGATGCCCCCAGCCGTCGAGGATCAACAGTGTCAGGGGTGAGCTAGTGGTCATACAGGTTCCCGATTCTTGGTAGACGAGGATGAATTATCCCATAGTGTGATCGTGGTTCGCTGTTGGCTGGTTTCTCTGGTCCGGTCATTCCCGAAGTTCACAAGGCTGGCATGAAATCGCGTAATCATTGATAATGGCCGGCTTTGGCCCGATCTCTTCAGACCCATGCAACAGATCCTGGAATTCATAGGTAACCATCCGATACTGACCGGCGCCTTCGCCATCGTGCTGGCCGCCTGGATTGCTTACGAGGTTAGTCGCCTGGTGCGCAAATGGCGCGAGGTTGGTACCCTTGAGGCCGTCCGCCTGATCAATCGCGAGGACGCCCTGGTGATCGACGTGTCCAACAGTGCCGATCACGCCGCCGGACATATCATCGGCGCCCTGCATATGCCGCCATCGAGAATCGAGGCGGGCAATCAGCAATTGCTCAAACACAAGGACCGCCCGGTGCTGGTGTATTGCAAGAACGGCCAGGTGGCGCCCCAGATGGCCAACAGGCTTGTCAAGCTTGGCTTTACCAATGTCAACGCGCTGGCCGGTGGGCTGACCCAGTGGGTCGCTGACCAGCAACCAGTCAGCCGGCAGAAGGGAGCGGTCAAGAACAAAGAAAAGCAAGGAAAAAAGAAAAAGAAGGGCGAGTCGGCCGGCAACGACTGACAGACGGCCTCAGCGGCGACCGCCCATGAGATAATTGTTCGATTGTGTACCTATTTCAATAACCCCAGCCCAGACCTCGTGAGGACTAAATAACATGGCAGACGACATTCAGAATTCAGACGCTGGCGCCCAGCCCGCTGGACAGGAAACGCGCGAAGCGCAGATGGTTGTTCAGCACGTTTACCTCAAGGATGCCTCCTATGAAGCGGCTTCCCCCCAGGAAATCGACTCGGCCGCCGGTCAGCCCGACATCAACCTCAATCTCGCACAGCGGACCAACAAGATCGACGAAAACCGTTGGGATGTGATCTTGACGGTGACCGTGACTGCCAAGCACGCCGACAAAACGGCGTTCCTTTGCGAAGTACAGTATGGCGGCATCTTCCAGTTCACCGGCTTCAGCGAAGAGCAGATGCCCTACGCCATCAACGTCCTGTGCCCGAATATCCTGTTCCCTTACAACCGCACCCAGATTGCCGGCATGGTGTCAGCCGGTGGTTACTTCATGCCGCCGCTCCAGGCGATCAACTTCGAAGGCGTCTTCCGTCAGCGCATGGCCGAAGCTCAGGCAAAGCAGGCTGAGCAGGGCGGGGAAGCCCCAGACACCACGCAGTGAGCACAAGAGTTGCTGTGCTTGGCGCCGGTTCCTGGGGAACCGCGCTGGCCATGCAACTTGCCCGAAATGGCCACGGCGTTTCTCTATGGGCGCGTGATTCTGAGCAAGCCGCTGCCATGCAGCGGCATCGTGTCAATCAGCGCTATTTGCCTGACCTGGCCCTGCCGGACGGCATTGAGATCAACGCCAGCCTCGGTGCCTGTATAACCAGTGCCTCGCGCGTCCTGGTCGCAGTACCCAGCCACGCTTTTCCGGAGATTCTCCACGAACTGAAACCCTTGCTGACCAGCCAGGTTGGCCTGGCCTGGGCAAGCAAGGGATTCGAACCCGGCAGTGGCCGCCTGTTGCATGAAGTGGCTGAAGAGATTCTTGGCGCCGATATGCCGCAGGCGCTCGTGACCGGGCCTTCATTCGCGCGCGAGGTTGCTGCCGGCCTGCCGACAGCAGTCACCGTAGCGGCCAGCGGTCCTGGTTTCGGTGAAACCTGGGCTGGGCTATTGCACGGTTCCGGTTTTCGCGCCTACTACACGGCAGACTTGATTGGCGCCGAGCTCGGTGGCGCGGTAAAGAACGTTCTGGCCGTGGCTTGCGGCATGGCCGATGGACTGGAACTGGGCGCCAACACCCGCGCCGCCCTGATCACCCGGGGCCTGGCCGAAATCATGCGCCTGGGCAAGGCGATGCACGCCGATCCACGTACGCTCATGGGCCTGGCAGGGATTGGCGACCTCGTGCTGACCTGTACCGGTGACCTGTCCCGTAACCGGCGCTTCGGCCTGGCACTCGGTCGTGGCAGCAGCGTCGAGCAGGCACTGAAAGAGATCAGCCAGGTCGTCGAAGGGGTCAAGACCGCCGAAGAAACCATGCGCCTGGCCGAGAGAACAGGCGTCGACATGCCCATCTCCGAACAGGTCCACGGCATCATCTTCAAGGGCTGGAGCGCCCGTGACGGCGTCAAAGTTCTGATGGAACGCGAACTCAAACGCGAAACCGAGTAGGGCAGCCGCCAAGAGCAAAAAGCAAAACCTTAGAGCAAAAAAACCTTGCTAAACGCGAAGACGCTAAGACGCAAAGGGGTTATTGAATTGATTCATTACCTCACATGATCTCGCAGCTTGTTGTTTTAGATATTAAAAATCAAAACCTTGAAACGCAAGGATACACGCCATTCACGGCACTGCGCCAATCCTCCGTTCCTGGGCTGAGACGCAAAGGAAATTCATGTATTTTTTTACTTTGCGTCTCTTCGCGTTTAGCAAGGTTTTGTTTTTTGCTCCGTGAGAGCGGGTTCGGAGACGAACTCAAACGTTCTGCGAAAGCCTGGCGGTTGCCTAAGGTTTCATTGATTTTTTAACTTCGCGTCTTAGCGTCTTCGCGTTTCAAAGGTTTTGATCTTTTGTTTTGGAATGGCGTCAGCCCGGCATCGCGTAGCCGTTTTGGCGCCAGGCTTCGTAAAGGACGACGGCGGCCGCGTTGCTGAGGTTGAGGCTGCGGGCGCCGGGGATTTGCGGGATTTTCAGTCGCTGCTCTGATGGGAGCGAGGCCAGGACCTCATCCGGCAAGCCGCGTGTTTCCGGGCCAAACAGCAGCACATCACCGTTCTGGTAGGACCAGTCTGAATAGCAATTCTGCGCTTTGGTCGTGAACGCCAGCCAGCGACGCTGGTCAAGGTGTTGGCGGCAGGCGGCCAGGTTGGGGTGGCGAAACACCTTGGCCTGGTCGCGGTAGTCCAGTCCTGCCCGGCGCAAGCGTCGGTCATCCAGGGTAAACCCCAGCGGCTCGATCAGATGGAGGTTCGCCGGCGCATTGGCGCACAGGCGCATGATATTGCCGGTATTGGGCGGAATTTCCGGCTCGAACAGTACGATTTCGAACATTTTTTCTGCGCTCGATTGCCTATTTTGTGCGGTTGATGTTGTCTGGGGCGAACCCGGGTTGATTCAGTCATGATAACGGCGTAACATGATTTGCGGCACAAGATATTGTGCCTGGCAGCAGAAATGGGCACAACAGGTTGTGGACAAGTGTTTCAACAACCTGTGTATAACTTACAAACATGTATGATCTAACAAGAGGTTGCGGCATGAGCGTTTCGGCAGAAGCCCTGACAGCGGCACTACCGGATATCGCCTTTCAGGAGGCGTCACTGGATATCTGGGACAAAAAATATCGTCTGAAGTCGAAAACCGGGGAATACATCGACCAGGAAATCGACGATACCTACAAGCGGGTAGCAAAGGCACTGGCCGAGGTTGAAGAGTCAGCCGAAGCCCGGGAGCTCTGGTACCGCGAATTTCTGTGGGCCCTGCGTCGAGGGGCGATCCCGGCCGGGCGCATCACCTCCAACGCCGGTGCGCTGGAACACAAACCGGCGACCTCGACGATCAACTGCACCGTCTCGGGCACCATTCGTGATTCCATGAATGACATCCTGGGCAAGGTTCATGAAGCCGGATTGACGCTCAAGGCCGGGTGCGGTATCGGCTACGAATTTTCCACCCTGCGTCCCAAGGGCGCTTATGTCTCGGGTGCGGGCGCCTATACGTCCGGTCCGCTGTCGTTCATGGATATCTACGACAAGATGTGCTTTACCGTCTCTTCGGCAGGCGGTCGGCGGGGCGCGCAAATGGCGACCTTCGATATTTCGCATCCCGACGTGGTCGATTTCATTCGCGCCAAGCGCGAAAACGGTGTCCTCCGCCAGTTCAATTGCTCTCTCCTGATCACCGATGATTTCATCAAGGCCGTCAAGGACGATACTGACTGGCCACTGTCCTTTCCCGTGCTGGAAAGTGAGACCAACGAAGTCGATGTGAACGACCCCAGCCAGGTCATCTGGCGTGACTGGCCGGTGGTCGAAGGCTACGTCAGCAACGACGAGGGCCTGGTGGCGTGCCGGATATACAAGACCATTCCTGCCCGACGCCTGTGGAACATGATCATGGCATCGACCTATGACTTCGCCGAGCCCGGCTTTGTCCTCGTCGATCGGGTCAATGAACAGAACAACAACTGGTGGTGCGAAAATATCCGTGCGACCAATCCCTGTGTTACCGCCGACACCTGGGTGCAGACGAGCGCCGGGCCGCGCCAGGTCAGCGACCTGGTCGGCCGCTCGTTTTCCGCCATCGTCGATGGCAACGTCCACCCCTCTGGCAGCGAAGGCTTCTTCAAGACAGCCACCAAGCCCGTGGTGCGGCTCGGCACCGCCGAAGGCTACGAGCTGAAACTGACCCATGACCATCGTGTGCGACGGGTCAACTCGTTTACCCGATACCGCACCGATACCGAGTGGTGTGCGGCCGGCAACCTCAAGCCGGGCGATCGTGTGCTGCTCAATAACCACCGTGAAGCACCCGAGTGGGCCGGTGCCCTG
>JBLRWT010000071.1:0-8144 GCA_047921095.1 Wenzhouxiangella sp.
GGCGAAGTATTCCGACCCGTCGCCATTGAACAGGGCCAGCCGGTTGCCGACGCGCTGACGCAGGACCTTGACCAGGTGGCGCGCCGGGCCCGGCTCCAGGGTGACCGTTTCGCCAACGGCCAGTGGCTGGCCGGTATGGACACGGATCTTGCGCATCAGTCACCTGTTGCTTTATGAATGCCGTCGATGGCGACCCGGGCCAGGTGGTCGATTTCATCGTCGTTGATGACGTAGGGCGGCATGAAGTAGACCACGTTGCCCAGCGGGCGCAGCAGCGCCGAATGCTCAAGGCTGTAGCGATAGACCGCCAGCCCGCGACGCTCCTGCCACGGGTAGGGCTTGCCGTTGGCATCGACCATTTCCATGGCCAATATCATCCCATGCTGGCGAATCTCGGCCACGTGCCGATGGTCATCCAGTTCGGCCACGGCCGCTCGCATGCGCTTGGCGCGGACCTGGTTTGTGGCCAGGACATCGGTCTGCTCGAACAATTCCAGCGTGGCCAGGGCTGCGGTGCAGCACAGCGCGTTGCCGGTGTAGCTGTGCGAATGCATGAAGCCCTTGAGTTGCTCGTAGCTGTGATAGAAGGCCTGGTAGACGCGGTCATGGGTGAGCACGGCCGACAAGGGCAGGAAACCACCGGTCAGCCCCTTCGACAGGCACATGAAATCAGGGCTGATTCCGGCCTGCTCGCAGGCGAACAGGGTGCCGGTGCGGCCAAAGCCGACCGCGATCTCATCGGCGATCAGGTGAACGCCGTAGCGATCGCAGGCCGCGCGCAACCGTTCCAGGTAGACCGGGTGATACATGCGCATGCCCCCGGCACACTGGACCAGGGGCTCGACAATCACGGCGGCAATTTCGTCATGACGCTCGGCCAGCAACCGCTCCATGTCGGCAAAGCGGCGCAGCGAATGGTCGGCCCAATTCATGCCGGGTTCGCGCTCGAAGCAGTCAGGCGACGGCACCACGATCGGTTCCATCAGCAGCGGCCCATAGGTATCGCGGTACAGGCCGACGTCGCCCACGGCCAGGGCACCGAGGGTCTCGCCGTGGTAGCTGCCGGACAGGCACACGAAGCGGGTCTTTTTCGGTTGGTCGCAGTTGAGCCAGTAGTGAAACGACATCTTCAGCGCGATTTCGACCGCGGCGGAACCGGAATCGGCATAGAACACCCGTTCCAGCCCTGGGGGCGCCAGGCTGACCAGCCGTTCGGCCAGTTCGATCGCCGGTTGATGGCTGAACCCGGCCAGGATCACGTGTTCGAGTTGGCTGGCCTGGTCGGCGATGCGGCCGGCGATGTGCGGGTTGGCGTGACCGAACAGGTTGACCCACCAGGAGCTGATCGCATCGATATAGCGATTGCCGTCGAAATCTTCCAGCCAGACCCCCTGTCCACGCCGGATGGGAACGAGTGGCAGCCATTCGTGGTCTTTCATCTGGGTGCACGGATGCCACAGGGCGGCCAGATCGCGTTCGCGCCAGTGCTGATTGTTCATCGAAGAAGGCATGTGGGCGTTATGATTGTGACAGTGCTTGATTGAGTTTATGGGAAGGTATCAGAGAATGACACGCTTGAAGGTCCGCGCTGCCGGTGGATTCTCGTTGATCGAGATCCTGGTGGTGGTCGTCATCATCGGCATCCTGGCCGCGGTCATCGTACCGCGGGTGATGGACGAGCCCGACCGTGCCCGAGTAACCAAGGCCCAGCAGGATGTGCAGGCCCTGGTCACCGCGCTCAACATGTACCGCCTCGACAATTATCAATACCCGTCGACCGAACAGGGTCTGGAAGCGCTGGTGCGCCGTCCCTCGGGACAGCCCGAGGCGGCCAACTGGAAGGCCGGCGGCTATATCGAGCGCCTGCCGCGCGATCCATGGGGTAATGAATATCAGTATCTCAATCCCGGCCTGCACGGTGAGATCGACGTCTGGTCCAACGGCGCCAATGGTGTGCCTGGCGGCGACGGGATGAACGCGGAGATCGGCAATTGGGAACGGTCGTCGGAACGCTGATGTGACCGTGCGGGCGACCCACGGTGGCTTCACCCTGCTGGAGGTTCTGGTGGTGGTCGCCATCGGCGCGATTTTGGCTGCAATGGTGGTTCTGCGTCTCGGCCAGTGGGGATCACCCGACGATCCCGCCGCCCAACTCGAGCGCTTCGGCGCCTTGCTCGAATCACAATGCCAGCAAGCTGTTTTCCAGGCCCGACCGCGTGGTCTCAGGGTGACCGACCACGGCTACGATTTCTGGCAGGCAACTTCCAGCGGATGGGTCGCACTGAGAGGCGACGGCCTCGACCGGCCGCGCGCCTGGAGCGGCGCCGTGGCGCCAGGACTGTTGCTGGATGGCCACGAGGCCCGGCTTTCGGCCGCCATTGAGGCGCCTCAGATCATCTGTCAGCCGCTCGGTGAATTGACCCTGTTCGAGTTGACCCTGGTCCAGGACCAGCAACGCTGGCGCGTCAATGGCCGTGGTGATGGCCGCCTCGTTTATCACTGGCCGAGATGAGCAGTTCGGTGCGCGGTTTTACCCTGCTGGAAGTGCTGGTTGGCCTGGTGGTGGTCGCAATTGCTGTTGCTGCCCTGGCCAGGATCGGCAGCCAGAGTATCGATAGCCAGTTCCAGCTTGAACAGCGCACGCTGGCGCTGTGGGTGGCCGACAACGTCATCGCCGAGCTGCGCCTGGACCCGCCGGGCAGCGGCCGACGCCAGGGCAGCAGTCCGATGGGCCAACAGGAATGGTACTGGGACGCATTGATCCAGCCGGCGCCGGGGGACGAGATGCTGCGCGTCGATGTCGTCGTCTTCAGTGACAACACCCGAGCTTCGCCACTGTTGACCCATACCGGTTTCCTGCCGCTGTGAGGATGACAGCAAAGGCACGCGGCTACACCCTGGTGGAAGTGCTGGTCGCCGTGCTCGTGTTTGCCGTGTTGTCATCGAGCGCCTACGTGGCCCTCGATGGCCTGAGCCGCGCGGCCATGGCGCATCGCCAGCACAGCGCCGATCTGGCGGCCTTGCAGATGACCGTGGCCCGAATGGATGCCGACATCCGGCAACTCACCACCCGCGCTGTCATGGCTGGCGACGGACGCCGTGAATCGGCGCTGGCCGGCCAGCGCCATGGACTGACCGCCACCCGCGCGGGCTGGACCAATCCGTCCGGGCTGGATAGAGGCAACTTGCAGCGCTTCTCCTGGCAGCTGACCAACAACGAGCTGGTCCGGGTGAGCTGGCCGGTGACCGATACCGTGCCGGGCTCGCAGGCGATCATCGACCCGGTATTCTCGCCGCTGGAAGAACTCGAGCTGCGCTACCGCGATGGGGCGGGGCGATGGCATGAACAATGGCCGGCCGGAGCCGGGGCGGTCGAAACATTGCCGACTGCCGTTGAAGTCAGACTGGTCGGGTCGGGCATTGGCGCCATACGCCGCCTGCTGGTACTCGAGCCATGATGAGCCGCGGTGCCGGACGCTTGCTGATCAGCGCTGGCCCTGGACGCCAGAAGGGTGCGGCGCTGCTGATTGCGTTGATGGCCGCTGCCCTGGCGATGGTGATCGCGGTGGCCATGATGGAGCGTGGCCAGGGCAACCAGGCTCGAACCCAGGCCCTTCTGGCCAGTGAGCGGTCCTATCAGTTTGCCCATGGCATGGAGTTGCTGGCAGCGAGTTTGATGGAGCGGGCCGAGCGTGAGGGGGCCTCAGCGTTCCTTGACGGTCGCTGGACGCCGCCTTTCGATGTACCTGGCGGCATGATCCAGGGGCGCCTGCTGGATCAGAATGCCCGCTTCAACCTCAATGCCCTGGCCCATCCGGACCCGGAACTGGCCGCGCTGGCCCTGGAGCGGCTGGAGCGCCTGCTGGTTCACCTTGGCCTCAATCCCTTGATTGCGGTCGAATTGGCAGACTGGATCGAGGGCGCGACCCGACCGCGACCGGGCAGCGCCGGCGACAGTTGGTATGGCGCCCAACAACCCCCGTACCGCATGGCGGGCACGCGCCTGGCTCATGTCAGTGAACTGCGCTGGCTGCGGAGTGTTGATGGTGAGGCCTATGCCCGCCTGGCTGAATTCGTCACCGCGCTGCCGGAACCCGATCTGCTGATCAATATCAACACGACCTCACCGGTCGTGCTGGCCAGCCTGATCGAGGGACTTGACCTGGACCAGGCCCGGCGCGTGCTGGCCGACGGACCGTTTGTCAGCCCGGCGGCGCTGGTCGCCCATCCGGTCATCGCCGCCCTCGCCAGACCGGGACTGGAACGCCATTTCAGCGTCAGCAGCCCTTGGTACCTGGCCCAGGCTCGGGTGGTGCTTGACGGGGTCGAGCGTGACTACTTCCGCCTGATGCGCCGCGGTGCTTCGGGTTATGATTTCCGCCTGTACAGCCAGGGTACTTATTGATCCAATGCCATCAGCCGGCAAGGAAAAACTGCTTGTCCACGCCACCGGCCCGACCTGGGCCTGGCAGTTGGTCGACCGCACGGGCGCCGTGGGCCGCCAGGGCCGCTGCGCGCCGGACCGGCCCGACTGGCCGGCAGATCGAAAGCTGACGGTTCTGGTCGACGCCTCGGCCTGTATCGGACTGAAGCTGGATTTGCCCGAAATGCCGGCAGGGCGCCTCCAGCAGGCCTTGCGCTGGGCGGCCGAGGAACACCTGGCCAGCAGCGCCGAGGATGAGCATGTCGCCGCCGGGCCCCGTGATTCGGCCGGCTTATTGTGTTGCGTGGTGATCAACCGGGACACCATGGCCGGGTTGCAGGACCGGTTCGGCGACGCGCCGGTCGAGGTCATGCTGCCCGATGCCCTGTGCCTGCCCTGGCAGTCCGGACAGGTCAGCCTGGCCGCTGTCAACAATGTCGTTCTGGCGCGCTGGGGCGACTGGGATTTCGGCAGCTTCGAGCCCGATCTGCTGATCGACATGCTGGCCCCCGTGGTCGATGAGAATGCCGAGTGGGTCTGGCACGGCGGTCCCGTACCATCCGCCCTGGCCGATCATCACATGCGCACAAGCCCAGGCGATGGGCTTACCGCCCTTGCGGCCGGGGCGATCGATCCGCCGGTGAACCTGTTGTCCGGGCCATTCGAACCCAGCTCGGCCCGCGCGGCCCAGTCCCTCTGGCGTTGGGCGGCCGGACTGGCGGGCCTGGCGGTCGCGCTGGTTCTGGCTGCCGTCGCGGTCGAGAATCATCAGCTCAAGCGTCAGTCCGATGCCCTGCAGGCTGCGATCGACGCCCAGTTCTACCAGGCCTTTCCCGATGTCGGCCGGGTGGTGCGCCATCGCGAACAGGCAGAGCGCGAAATGGCGCGCCTGCGTTTCGGCCGCTCAGCCGGTTTGCTGGACCTGATGAATCGGGCCGCGCCGATCATCGATGCCCAGGGCGGCATCGAGCTGGACGGCCTGAATTACCGTGACGGCCAGCTGGAACTGACGTTGCGCGCGCCGGATGTGGCCGCGCTGGACCAGTTCGAGCAACGCCTGCGCGCGCAGGAACTCAATGCCGTGGTGCAATCGGCCAGCATGGGCAGTGACGGCGCCAGCGGCCGGCTGCGGATCAGCGAGGGGCGGCGATGAGCGCGTACTGGAACAATCTGAATTTACGGCAGCAGCGCCTGTTGCTGGTTGCGGCGCTGATCGTGGTTGTCCTGGCGCTGTATGTCTGGGCCTGGGAGCCGATGGCCGAAACCCGTGTTACCCAGCGCGAGCAGGTGGCCCAGCAACAGGCGCTGCTGGACTGGCTGACCGCGCTGACCCCGGTGGCCACCCAGATGCGACGCGAGACTGCACCCAATGCCGACTTGGGCGGCCGTTCCCTGCTCGGCCTGGCCGACGAAACTGCAAGGGCGGCCGGGCTGGCCGGCTCGCTGAGCCGGATCGAGCCGGACGGCAATGCCCAGGTGCGGGTCTGGCTCGAGGACGCTAATTTTGTTGCCACCATGGGGTGGCTGCAGCAGTTGTCCATTCAGCATCCCATCGAGGTCAGTCAGCTCAGTGTCGACCGTGCGCGTCAGGCCGGCCAGGTCAACGTGCGCGTCACCCTGAGTACCGATGCGTAAGATTGTCATCCTGGCCCTGGTGGCCATCCCGATCATCGTTATCCTGACTTTCCCGGTCAGCGTCGCACTGCCGTGGCTGGGTGCGCCGGATGCCCTGGGACAGGTTCGCGGCACAGCGTGGTCTGGCAGTGCACGCTGGAGCCAGCCGGGGCATGCGCCCATGAATCTGGCCTGGCGCTGGGGTGGTGCTCGACACTGGAATTGGCGCGCCGGCGACGGAAATACCAACCTGACCGGTCGCTGGCAGGCCGGCAACGACATGATCTTGCACGACCTGTCCGGTCGGCTCGACCTGGCCCGCGTGGATATTGCTTACTGGTTGATGGGATCACGCCCGACCGGCTACCTGGAACTGGATATCCCCTCGGCACGCCTGGTCGCCGGTGAGGTGCCGCAACTGACGGGACAGGTCATCTGGGAGGATGCACGCCTGGAAGGCGCCATCCATGAGTCATTGGGGCGGATACTGATTGAGCTTGAACCCGGCGCGACCCAGCAATTGGCCCGCGTGACCTCGATGGAGCCGGGTGCGGTCGAGGTACAGGGTCGCATCGAAGCCGATGCCGAACGCTACCACGCCGACATCCTGCTGCGCGCCAGCCCCGACCGCCCCGACGTGGACTACCAACTGGAAAGCCTCGGCGAACGCCAACCCGACGGCCAGGTCCGCCTGCGCCTCAGCGGCGCACTGGGCTGGTAGATCAAGAGCAAGATCAAGATCAAGAGCTTTTTAACGCGAAGACGCAAAGACGCGAAGAAGAGCTATAGAAAAAAGAGCTATTGACCTCCCTTTGCGCCTGCGGGCGTGCCCTAGTCACTTTTCAGAACAGGTCATTTTGCTTTTCCTTAGCGTCTTTGCGTCTTCGCGTTAAAACGCTTTTGACTTTGGTCTTTTGTCGTTTGCTTTTCTGCGTCGTCGCGTTGAAGGCTTTTGATCTTTTCATGGTTTGGTTGAGGGGGTGAATCTGGTAGAGTCTGGCGTTCGAATTGGCGACCGCATCACATGGAAAATTCATCTTGTTCAATGGACAGTCAGGCGCTGCAAGAGGCGTTGGCTGTTGCGCGCAAGGCGGCTGCCGAGGCTGATCGGATTGCGATGGGTTATTTCCGCAGTGAGTTGGCTGTCGAGCAGAAGGCCGATGCCAGTCCGGTGACCGAGGCGGATCGGGAATGTGAGCGGGCGATTCGGCGGTGCATTCTTGATTCGTTCCCGGACCATGCCATCTATGGCGAGGAATATGGCCATGACGGCGACAGCCGGTTACTGTGGCTGGTTGATCCGATCGATGGTACGCGCAGTTTTATCCGGGGCCTGCCGTTCTGGTCGGTACAGATCGGCCTGATGGTTGACGGTGAACTGGTGCTTGGCGTTTCCTCGGCCCCGGCTTTCCGGGAGACCGCCTGGGCGGTACGCGGTGGCGGGGCATTCATCAACGATCAGAGGGTACAAGCCGGTACTGTCGCCCGGCTGGAGGAAGCCGATGTCTCCTTCGGCAACCTGCGTACGCTGGCCACGGGGCCGGCGTGGTCCTGGGCCGGAGGGATCGTTGCGCGGGCGGCGCGCAGTCGCGGATACGGTGATTTCTATTCCTATCATCGGCTGGCCGATGGCGGTCAGGATGTCGTGATCGAAAGCGACGTCAATGTTCTCGATATCGGGGCGTTGGCCGTGATCGTGCGTGAGGCCGGTGGTATGTTCACCGACCTTGACGGCCGCCCGCCCGGCCTGGAAACGACGTCGGTGCTGGCTGCCAGCCCGGCATTACATCAGTTGCTGTTATCCTCGCGAAATGAATGAGCGCAAACTCGGCGCCAGGCCGCTTCCTGTCATTCATCACCGGCGCGAACGCCGGCCGGCCGACCTGTTCAAGGTCGAGCAACTTGATCTTGAGTTTGCCAACGGCGAGCGCCGCCAGTATGAACGGCTGATCAGCCGTGGGCTCGGCGCGGTCATCGTGGTGGCCATGCCCGACGATGATCATGTTCTATTGATTCGTGAATATGCCTGTGGTGTGCACCGGTACGAACTGGGCCTGCCGAAGGGGCGGCTCGAAGCCGGTGAGTCACTGATCGAGGGCGCCAATCG